>NZ_JBMYXF010000025.1:0-42587 GCF_049608145.1 Halocynthiibacter sp. | reverse complement strand
TTTGGGCATGGGGGCAAAATAGTCAACCCCAACCTGGACGCGGGCGTTTCGTGCCGCGCCCGGCGTTTCCTTCGGCAAATGTCGCCTTAAGCAAATGGAAAGAACTGACCGCGCCCAAGCAAATTCAGCGCGACCCGATGAACATTCCGGCGGGGATCTAAGAACATTGTCTGGCCTCGGAGGAGGGGGCCAGACACCACAGCAAGACCCGTAAAAACGGGCAGCCAGGGGGGATAGTCTTGACACAAGACGTTGTTATTAAAGCACAGAATTTGGATCTGACCTTTCAGACCAATGACGGTCCTGTGCACGCGCTGAAAGATATCAACTTGGATATCAATAAAGGCGATTTCGTCAGCTTTATTGGTCCATCGGGCTGTGGCAAGACCACGTTTTTGCGCACCATCGCGGCGCTTGAAAACCCCACCGCAGGCAGCATTACGGTGAATGGCATGTCCGCGGAAGAGGCCCGAAAATCCCGTGCCTATGGCTATGTGTTTCAGGCCGCGGGCCTGTATCCTTGGCGTACGATTGCGGGCAATATCAAACTGCCGCTGGAAATCATGGGCTTTGATAAAGCGGAACAGAATGATCGTGTTGAACAGGTTCTTGAACTGGTGGAACTGTCTGGTTTCGGCAAGAAATTCCCATGGCAGCTGTCCGGCGGCATGCAGCAACGGGCCTCTATCGCGCGGGCGCTGGCCTTTGATGCTGACATCCTTTTGATGGATGAACCCTTTGGCGCCCTTGATGAAATCGTACGTGACCACCTGAACGAACAACTGCTGCATCTTTGGGGTCGCACGAATAAAACCATTGGCTTTGTGACGCATTCCATCCCCGAAGCGGTCTATCTTTCCACAAAAATCGTAGTGATGAGCCCCCGACCAGGCCGCATTGCAGATGTGATCGAAAGCACCCTGCCGCGTGAACGCCCGCTGGATATTCGCGACACGCCAGAGTTCCTTGAAATCGCCCATCGGGTGCGTGAAGGCTTGCGCGCGGGGCATGCATATGACTGATCCGCGCCAGAAAACTGGGGGCGCATATGCGTAATATTTTCCCCATCCTCACCGTCATCATTGCCATGATTATTGCCTGGTATGTGGGCGCTTTCATGATGAACAAAAAATGGACCTATGATCAGGCCAACCGCGCCGGTGTTGAACTGACCCTTGGCGAAGTCTTCACAGACACTATGGCCCAGCCCCGCCCGGTTTTACCCGCGCCGCATCAGGTTGCTGTAAATTTTTGGGAAACCACGTTTGAAAAGAAAATCACCTCGCGCCGTTCACTTGTGTTTCATGGCTGGATCACGTTGAAAGCAACCCTCACCGGGTTCATTTTTGGCACCATTTTAGGCACGCTGCTGGCGGTTGGGATTGTCTATTCCCGTGTAATGGACATGAGCATCCTGCCTTGGGCGATCATCAGTCAGACTGTGCCCATCGTGGCAATCGCGCCGATGATTGTGGTTCTGTCGAATGCGGTTGGGATCGAGGGCCATCTTATTCCTAAAACGATAATCTCTGCATACCTTAGTTTCTTTCCTGTATTAGTAAGCATGATTAAGGGGCTGCGAAGCCCAGATCAGATGCAGTTGGATCTGTTGCGCACGTGGGGGACTGGAAAGTCTCAGACTTTTTGGAAGCTCCGCCTCCCGGGGTCTATGCCGTTTTTTTTCGCAGCTGTCAAAATCGCTATCGCCGCCAGTCTTGTTGGGGCAATCGTGGGTGAATTACCCATGAGCGGGTCAGGGGGGCTTGGTGCAAGAATGCTGGTTGGTAGCCAATACGGGGAACCACTTTTCATTTGGTCTGCGTTGGCCGCTGCCGCTTTATTAGCGGTGGTTTTAGTCTTGATTGTCGGGACAATCCAGAAAATCATGCTAAAGCGTATGGGGATGGCACAATGATGATCTTCCTTGCGCTAGTGATCTGGATTGGTGGTCTTTGTATTAATGTTTTTCTGGCTAGATCGAAACATCACACGACCCAAATGGTCAAAATCGCCGTGCCGGTTATTTTCGGCCTGACGGTGATCTTGATGTGGGAATGTCTGGTGCGCGGCCTAGGGGTGAACCCTGTCATTTTGCCCGCGCCCTCCGCGATTGCGGAACGGTTTATATCTGGCTCACATCTGCTGTGGGTTGATTTCCTGCAGACCTTCGTAAAGGGCGCTTTGTCAGGATATCTGATCGGCTGCAGCGCCGCGATTGCAGTCGCGGTTGTGATTGATCGCTCGCCTTTCCTGCAACGTGGCCTTCTGCCCGTGGGCAACTTTATCGCGGGTCTTCCGATTGTTGGCATGGCTCCGATTCTGGTGATGTGGTTTGGGTTCGACTGGCATTCCAAAGCTGCCGTCGTGGTCGTCATGGTGTTTTTCCCCATGCTTGTGAACACGGTCGAAGGGCTGCGCGCCACGGACTCAATGCAACGTGATTTGATGCGCACCTATGCAGCCGGTTATTGGAAAAGCCTTGCGAAACTGCGCCTTCCGGCGGCAATGCCCTTCATGTTCAATGGCTTAAAGATCGCAACCACGCTGGCGCTGATTGGTGCGATTGTGGCCGAATTCTTTGGATCCCCCACACGCGGCATGGGCTTTCGTATCTCAACCGAGGTCGGGCGTTTGGGCATGGATATGGTCTGGGCCGAAATCACCGTCGCCGCCATGGCCGGATCCGCGTTCTATGGTATCGTCGCATTTATCGAAAAACGGGTGACCTTCTGGCACCCCTCACAACGAGGATAATCAACGCAGACAGAGGCCGAAAAAACGGCCCGGAAATTAAACAGAACCAATAAGGGAGAAGATGAGATGAAAAAGCTACTGACGGGCGCATTGACCGGGGCCATGGCCATGGGGGGTGTCGCCGCCGAGGCCGCCGATGATCTGACATTGCAATTGAAATGGGTGACGCAGGCGCAGTTCGCGGGCTATTACGTGGCGCTGGACAACGGGTTTTATGAGGAAGAAGATCTGAACGTCACGATCAAGCCAGGTGGCCCGGATATTGCCCCAACCCAAGTGGTGGCCGGTGGCGGTGCCGATGTTGTGATTGACTGGATGCCATCTGCGCTTGCGGCCCGTGAACGTGGCCTGGCGCTGGTGAACATCGCGCAACCCTTTGCAAGCTCTGGCATGATGCTGACCTGTCGCAAAGACACGGGCGTGACTTCCCCTGCTGACTTTGCCGGGCGGACCCTGGGTGTTTGGTTCTACGGCAATGAATATCCGTTCCTTAGCTGGATGAGCTCCCTTGGCCTTGGCACCGAAGGTGGCGATGGCGTGACGGTTCTGAAACAGGGCTTTAACGTTGATCCGATCCTGCAAGGGCAGGCCGATTGTGTGTCGACCATGACCTACAATGAATATTGGCAGATCATTGATGCGGGCCTGACAGCTGATGATCTGGTGACATTTAAGTACGAAGATCAAGGTGTTGCGACACTGGAAGATGGCCTTTACGTGCTGGAAGACCGTCTGGGTGATGCAGAATTCGAAGACGAACTCGTGCGCTTTGTACGTGCATCCATGCGCGGTTGGAAATGGGCCGAGGAAAATCCAGATGCGGCCGCAGATATCGTGCTGGAATATGATGAAACCGGTGCACAGACCGAACATCACCAACGTCGCATGATGGGCGAAATCGCAAAACTGACAGCAGGCTCTAACGGCGCCCTTGATCCGGCGGCGTATGAACGCACCGTTGCGACCCTTCTGGGCGGCGGTTCTGATCCTGTGATTTCCGCAGCACCTGAAGGTGCCTGGACACATGCGATCACTGACGCGGCGTTGCAGTAAAATCTGTCACCTGACAGCTTGAAGACAACAGGGGCGCGGGGCATCATTCCCGCGCCCCTTTCTTGTGGGCCATGGGGAGGGGTAGACATGAATCTTGCACATTGGCTGGAACGGACAGCGCGCGAAAATCCGCAGGCACCGGCCTTGTTTCTGGGCCAGGAACAGGTTGCGAATTACAGAGAATTCCAGGCGCGCGCCGCAGGTCTTGCCCGTAGTCTGCGTGACATGGGCGTGATGCCTGGGGATCGTATCGCGACATTTGTTAAGAATTGCCCGCAGTATCTGATCGTGAAATACGCCACCTGGATCGCGGGGGCCGCGATTGTGCCGATCAACAACAAGTTGCATGCACGTGAAACGGCATGGATCCTTGAAAACGCGGCGGCAAAATTCTGTTTTGTCAGCGCGGATCTGGCAGAACCGCTGCGCGAGGTTACGGAACTCTCTCTGGTTGATGTGTCCTCTGATTATTTCACGGATCTCTGCAATCTGAAACCGCTCTCGGTGACACCGCGCGGCGCCTCAGATCTGGCTTGGCTGTTTTACACATCCGGCACCACGGGACAGCCCAAAGGCGTGATGATGACCCACGGTATGCTCACGGCGATGTCACTGGCTTACACAAATGACGTGGATGAAGTGCGTGCAGAGGATGCCGTGATTTACGGCGCGCCCATGTCACATGGTGCGGGGATTTATTCCATGCTGCATATCCGGGCCGGTGCGCGTCATGTCTGCCCTGTGTCCGGTGGATTTGATGCCGCTGAAACGCTGGATCTCGCGGCGCATTTCGGATCGGTGCAGATGTTCATGGCCCCGACTATGGTGCGCTATTTGTTGGACGCCGCCAAAGCATCAGGGCGGAAGGGGGACGGTCTGCGCACAATCGTCTATGCGGGCGGCCCAATGTATAATGCAGATATCATCGAGGCGGTCGAACATTTTGGCCCGGTCTTTGTGCAGATCTATGGTCAGGGGGAATGCCCGATGGGCATCACGGCCTTGTCCCGCCATGATGTTGCAGACCGTTTACATCCTCGCTGGCGTGAACGGCTTGGGTCTGTTGGACAAGCCCAGAGCATCGTTGACGTGATGATTGCGGATGCCGATGGCAGGCCCCTTCCAGCGGGACAGACAGGCGAGATCATGGTACAGGGCCTGCCCGTTATGCCCGCGTATTGGCGCAACGTTAGAGCGACGGAAGCGACCCTTGTGAATGGGTGGCTGATGACCGGGGATATGGGGGCGCTGGATGAAGATGGCTATCTGACGCTGAAGGACCGCAGCAAGGATATGATTATCTCTGGTGGGTCAAACATCTATCCGCGCGAGGTGGAAGAATGCCTGCTGATGCACCCGGATGTGCATGAGGTTTCAGTTGTGGGGCGTGACAGTGCCCAATGGGGCGAAGACGTGGTGGCCTTTGTGGTAGCTGCCCCGGGCGCAACGGTGGATCCGGCTGGGTTAGAGACGCATTGCCTTGAAAACATAGCGCGTTTCAAGCGGCCCAAAGATTATGTTGTTGTGTCAGAGCTGCCTAAGAACAATTACGGCAAGGTTCTGAAAACCGAACTTCGGACGCGGCTTGACGCCAAATCGTAAAAGGGAAACGCCCCGGAACCCATGTTGGCTTCCGGGGCGTTTCGTATTTCGGATCAGCTGGCGCGTTCGGTGACTTTAATGCGGAAGAACACCACATAGAGCACCGGCACCACGATCAGGGTCAGAAGCGTTGCAAAACTTAGACCGAAGATCAAAACCACGGCCATGGATTTAAAGAACGCATCCCCAAGCAGCGGAAGAACGCCCAAAACCGTGGTCAGTGACCCCATCATCACCGGGCGCACCCGGCTGGCCGCACTGTCAACCACCGCATCAAAACGCGGCATGCCTTCGCGGATCTCAAGATCCATCTGATCGACCAGCACAATCGCGTTTTTGATCAGAAGGCCGGACAGGGACAGAACACCCAGGATCGCCATGAATTCCATCGGCACCCCCATGATCAGCAATCCGATGACAACCCCGATGATGGCCAGCGGCATGGTCAGAAAGATCAAAACCGGCTGACGGATTGCGTTGAACAGCAAAATCACCGTCAGAACCATCGCAACAAAACCCACCGGGATGGTAGAGGCCAGATCGGCGTTCGCATCGGCACTGTCACCGAATTCGCCACTCCATTTCATGCTGTAACCTGTGGGCAGTTCAATTGCTTCGATATCGGCTTGCAAAGCAGCCTGCAGATCCCCCGCCAAAACCCCTGCAATAGGGTCACTTTGGGCGGTGATCACCGGAACACGGTTCACCCGGATCAGACGGGCATCACGCCAGATTGTCCGGTAGCCATCCACAAGTTGATCCAATGGCACAGTGGCCCCCGTCACCTGGCTTGCAATCTGGATAGACCCCATGCTGTCCACGCCGCGACGTTCCCGTTCGGGGGCGCGCTGGATGATGGGGATCAACGTGTCGCCATCGCGGAAGGTGCCCATGCGGCGCCCGGAAAAGCTGACGTTAATCGCATTGGCGATGTCTTCGCGGGTGATACCCAAACGACGTGCACGCACCTCATTGATCACCGGCTCGATCACAGGCACCGGGTTGTACCAGTCGGTTTTTACCGAAATCGCATTCGGGTTGGCGGCCATAATCGCGGTGGCTTCGGCGGCCAGTTCATGCAACACGGCCGGATCTGGTCCGTGGAATTCGGCCTCGATTTTGGAACCACCACCTGGCCCAAGCTGGAACCGCCAAACTTTCGCCTGACTGTCTGGCATGTTCTGGTCAAGCCATGACTGGATTTCAGGGATCAGCGTATCAATCGCCTCATATTCCGACACTTTGATCAGCAGTTGCCCATAGGCCGAAGATGAACTTTCCGGCGCATAGACCAGCATGAACCGCAGGGTGCCAGCCCCAACAAGCGCATGCACATCTTCCACATGTTCAAGGCCCGTGACGAATTCTTCGACCACTTTGATGTCTGCATCGGTCTGGTTGATATCGGTGCCTTCGGGCAGGCGGTAATCAACAACGATCTGTGGGCTGGTTGAGGCCGGGAAAAAGCCGGGAATGACATAGGCAAAGCCCATGACCGACAAGGCAAAAGCCCCCAGAGTGGCGGCAAGCACCAGGTATTTCAGGCGCAGAACGGCCACCATAAAGGCTTTGTATCCGCGCATGAACATACCATCTGGTTTTGCCTCGACCTCGCCCTTGCTTTCCTTAAACAGGATGTCGGCAAAGATCGGCACGGCGGTGATTGCAAAGATCCAGCTGAACGACAGCGAGATTAAGATCACCCAGAACAGATCACCGGTGAATTCCGCCGTTGCACCGGGTGCAAATCCGATGGGCGCAAAGGCGATGATGCCAACAATCGTGCCACCCAACAGGGGCCATTTCGTGCGGGCAACAATATCAACGGCAACATCCAGCTTTTTCTTCCCGGCCTTCACGCCAATCAGAATGCCTTCGGTCACAACAATCGCATTGTCCACCAGCATGCCCAACGCAATGATCAGCGCACCAAGGGAAATCCGATGCATCGGAACCCCCCAAAGATACATCACCGTCAAGGTCGCCGCGATGGTCAGCACAAGCACGCCACCAATCACAACAGCCGGACCAACACCCATAAAGATCCCAAGGGTCACCAGAACGATCGCCAAGGCCAAGGCCACATTCACCGCAAAATCTTTAACCGATGTGTCAACAATGGCGGCCTGATCATAATAGGTTTCCAGTTCCAGACCAATCGGGCGTTCTGTTTCCAGGGCCGCAAGCCGGGCGTTCACAAGCCCACCGACACGCACGATGTTTTCACCTGAAACGGCAGAAATACCAATGCCAAGCGCGGGCAGACCGTTATAGCGCATCATTTGCTGGGGCGGGTCCTGATATCCACGGGTGATCGACGCCATATCACGCAGGCGCAGCACGCGGCCATCATTGCCAACAGATACAATCGTGTTTTCCAGCGCCGTAATAGTTTCGGTCGTGGGGGGCAATTGAATGGTCAGACGACGCCCGTCAAGGCTGGCCTGGCCCGCCGCCGCTACAGAACTGTGCTTGCTCAGCTGGCCAAAAATCTGATCCACAGACACACCGGCAGCGGCGATCTGTTCCTGGCTGAATTCGATATAAATCGCTTCGTTCTGCGCGCCCTGAAGGGTGACTTTGCCAACCCCATCAACCGTCAACAATTCACGACGCAGACCCTTGGCGTAATCCAGCATTTCTCGTGGGGTGAACCCGTCACTGGTCAGCACATAATACAGACCATACACATCGGCAAAATCGTCATTTACAATCGGATCTTGTGCGCCAGGGGGCAGTTGCCGCGCCGCGTCACGCGCCCGGTTGCGCAGTTTGGTATAGATCAGCTGCAAAGAGTTTTTGTCAGGTGAGAAATCAAACTTGATGTCGATTGAAATCCGGGACAGCCCATCTGTCGAAACGGAACGAACCTCTTCGACCTCCTGCATCTGCTGGAATTCGCTTTCCAGCACTTCCGACACTTCATCGGCAACTTCTTCTGGGGTTGCGCCCGGGTATTGGGTGAAAACCTCAACCGTACGAATGGTGAATTCCGGGTCTTCAAAACGGGGCATGTTTTCATATGCGATCCAGCCGCCAATAAGGCTGCCCAGGATCACGATGGCGGCGATCAGGCGGTTCCTGATCGAAAATTCAGCGATGCTCATGGATCAATCCTCATACCGGCGGATCTGCTGGCCTTCATGCAGATAGGTTGCACCGGCACCCACGATCGTATCACCCGCCGCAAGACCATCGACCACCGGCAGATTTTCCCCGATGGCTTCGGCCACGGTGATGTCACGACGGGATACGGTCATGGCGTCGGTATCAACGACCCAGACAAACGTCTGACCACCAGAAGATTGAACAGCGGAAAGCGGCACCTGAACACTCAGGTTATTTGCGGCATCACCACCATAAAGCAAATCTGCCTGGACCTCTCCGGTCATGCCGGGCAGAACAAGAAAGTTTGATGGAGCATCAAAAGAAAAACGCACCTCAAAGGTCTGACTGGCCGGATCTGCCTGGGGATCAATGGATTTGAACACAGCTGTGATCGGGTTCAGCGGGGACACATCCAGAATGACCTCTGTGCGTTGCACATCAATTTCATCAGGGTTCTGCAGGGCACGCGCAGGCAGATGCGCGATGGCTTCAAACGTGTCATTGCTTTGCAAAGTTGCAACCGCAGTTTGCGGTGATACGGTCTGGAACTGACTGACATTCAATGCGGAAATCACACCATCAAAAGGCGCATGTAATGTTGCATCATCCAGCTGTTTCTGTGCGGCCTGCAAGGACAGTTCCGCAATGTCGCGCTGCACCTTGCGCTGATCATAGGTGCTTTGCGCAATTGCTTGTTGTGGCAACAGGCTTTCGGCACGGTTAAATTCCAGTTCGGCATTCTCAAACTGTGTCTGCGCCTGGGCCAGGTTGTTCAACAAAGTTGTGCGATCCACCTGTGCGATCAGATCGCCTTCTGCGACGGGCTGTCCTTCAATCACCGGCAGTTCGGTCAGAACGCCGCCCACCTGCAATGTCAGTGCCGCCTCTTGTGCCGGTTCAACGACGGCTGGCAAATTGATGTGAACGACCGGGTCGATCTCTGCGATTTCGATCAACCGCGCTGGGCGGACTTGCGCGTCAGCTTCCTGCGCGCTGATTGCCAGAGGATGCGCCAATGTCAGGGCAAGTGCCCCTGCGGTGGCCATCAGAGTGCTGCGGGAGAAGGCAGAATACATGAATTGTCCTTTGCGAAAACAAAATCTGGATGCGCTTACAGCCTAGCAATCCACCAGAGGTGGTGCAACTTTGCGCGTTTACCGGTCTCTGCGCCTTAAGATCTAAACAGTCAAGTTCGCTCATGTGCAGGGGTGAAAAACCGGTTGTGCAGTTTTGAAAAGGTTAAGGGGGCGAACGGTGTGTATGCATAGAATGTGCATAGGATGTGCATGTTTTGTGCATGGCAAAAATGCCCGAAAATCCGCTCAAAAATTTGGGCAAAAAGAAACCCGCCGGGGAGAGATCGGCGGGTTTCTGATGTGGATGTTACGCGTCTTTATTGACGGTTCATCCTATTCTCAATCAGCTCATCCACAACCGCGGGTTCCGCCAAGGTAGAAGTATCGCCCAATGCACCAAAATCATCCTCGGCAATCTTGCGCAGAATGCGGCGCATGATTTTTCCAGATCTGGTTTTTGGCAGGCCTGGCGCCCATTGGATCAGGTCTGGCTTTGCAATCGGCCCAATTTCAGTGCGTACCCATTTTTCAAGCTCTTTGCGAAGCTCATCAGTGGGGTCAATGCCGTTCATCAAAGTGACGTATGCATAGATGCCTTGTCCTTTAATATCATGGGGATAGCCGACAACAGCGGCCTCTGCGACCTTGGAATGCGCTACCAGCGCGCTTTCAACTTCGGCCGTGCCCATCCGGTGACCCGAGACGTTGATCACATCGTCCACACGACCGGTGATCCAGTAATACCCATCGCTATCGCGCCGCGCGCCATCACCGGTAAAGTAATAGCCCTTATAGTCGCTGAAATAGGTCTTTTCGAACCGTTCATGATCGCCATAAACCGTGCGCATCTGACCCGGCCAGCTGTCGCGCATGCAAAGCACACCTTCGGCCTCAGTATCGGTGATTTCGACGCCGGATGTCGGATCAAGCATCACAGGGGTAATGCCAAAGAACGGCAGTGTACAAGACCCCGGTTTCGTCGCTGTCGCCCCCGGTAATGGCGTCATCAGATGCCCGCCGGTTTCGGTCTGCCACCAGGTGTCAACGATGGGCTTTGTGCCCTTGCCAACAACGTCATTATACCAATTCCAAGCCTCTGGATTGATGGGTTCCCCCACGGTGCCAAGAACCTTGATATCGGATAAATCGCATTTGTTTACAAAGTCTTCGCCATAGGCCATCAATGCGCGAATGGCTGTTGGGGCGGTGTAGAATTGATTGACTTTGTGCTTTTCGCAGACCTGCCAGAAACGGGATGCATCTGGGTAAGTTGGCACGCCTTCAAACATCAAAGTGGTCGCGCCATTCGCTAGCGGTCCATAGACGATATAGCTGTGGCCCGTGACCCAACCGACGTCTGCCGTGCACCAGAAAACGTCTCCGTCGTGATAGTCAAAGGTGTATTGATGCGTCATCGCGGCATAGACCAGATAACCACCGGAAGAATGCACAACGCCCTTGGGTTTGCCGGTGGAACCTGAGGTGTAAAGAATGAACAGCGGATCTTCGGCGTTCATTTCTTCCGCCGGGCAATCCGCAGACACTTCAGCCGCCAAAGCGTTGTAATCATAATCGCGATCTTGCGTCCAAGTTGTCTGGCCGCCGGTGTGTTTCACCACCAACATTTTCACGCTGTCTTTACAGTGCAAAAGTGCGGCGTCGGTGTTCGATTTCAACGCAGTCACACGGCCACCACGGGGCGCTTCGTCCGCTGTGATCACAACACGTGCGTCACAATCATTGATGCGGTTTGCCAGGGCATCTGGCGAAAATCCTGCGAAAACAATGGAATGAACCGCACCAAGACGCGCACAGGCCAACATGGCATAAGCGGCCTCAGGGATCATCGGTAGGTAAAGAATGACGCGGTGGCCTTTTTTGACGCCGAGATCTTTCAGCACATTTGCCATGCGGCAGGTGTTCTCATGCAGCTCTTTATAGCTGATGTGACGTGCTGGCGTGTCGGGGCTGTCGGCCTCCCAGATGATCGCGGTTTGATCACCACGTTCCGCCAGATGGCGGTCGATACAGTTGGCTGCGACATTCATCGTGCCGTCTTCATACCAGCGAATATCGATATTGCCGGGTTCAAAACTGGTATTTTTCACCTTTGTATAAGGCTTCATCCAGTCAATACGTTTGCCCTGTTCGCCCCAGAACGCATCGGGATCAGAGATCGATTCCGCATACATTTTTTCATAAGTCGCTTTGTCAGCATGGGCGTTTGCAGCGAAATCCGCCGCAGGAGGGTACATTTTATCAGTCATTTCTTCCGTTTCCCTGTTGTGGGCGCGGGGGAACATGCCCCCGCTGCCGGAATTGTTTTCCGGTCAGATGGCGAGATATTCAGCGCGCAGCGCCTCGTTATCAAGCACTTCTTGCGCGGATCCATCAAATACAACGCTGCCGGTATCCAAGATCACCGCACGATCGGCCAAGTTCAGCGCACGCACCGCGTTCTGTTCCACGATCACGGTGGTGATGCCCTGTTCCTTGATGATGTTAAGGGTGTTCTCAATTTCATCAACGATAACAGGTGCTAAGCCTTCGTATGGCTCGTCCAAAAGTAGGACTTTCACATCGCGTGCAAGGGCGCGGGCGATGGCAAGCATCTGTTGTTCACCCCCAGAAAGCGTGGTGCCTTCTTGTTTGCGGCGTTCACCTAGGCGCGGGAACAGATCGTAAAGACGTTCAATTGACCAGCCTACAGGTTCCATGATTTGGGCAAGCTGCAGGTTTTCTTCAACAGTCAAACCCTGAATGATGCGCCGATCTTCAGGCACCAGCGCCATACCGGCCTGGGCCGCTTGATGGCTTTTCATTGTGTGCAGATGCTTGTGGTCCAGCCAAATTTCACCGTGCGTGACCATCGGGTCATCAAGGCGGGCAATAGCGCGCAGGGTGGAGGTTTTACCCGCCCCGTTACGGCCAAGTAACGCCAAGATTTCACCTTCGTGGACGTTAAAAGAAACGCCCTGCACGATATAGCTTTCGCCGTAATAGGCATGCAAATCCCAGACAGAGAAATAGGCGGGTGCGGATGCGGTTTTTGCTTTTTGTGACATGTTCGCGTCCCTTATGTCTGCTGGGTTTCGCCAAGATACGCTTCACGCACCTTGGGGTGATCACGGATGTTGTCCGGCGTGTCTTCGACCAGCGGCGTGCCCTGGGCCAAAACGGTGATCCGTTCCGCCAGAGAGAACACAACATGCATGTCATGTTCGATGATCGCCATGGTGATGTCGCGCTTTTCCTTGATCTCTTTGAGCAGATCAATCGTGCTGTTGGTATCGGCCCGCGCCATGCCCGCTGTTGGTTCGTCCAGCAGCAAAAGCTTGGGATCTTGCACCAATGACATCGCCATTTCCAGACGCCGTTTATCCCCGCGTGACAGGCTAGAGGCCTGCATCTGCAGTTTGTCCTGCATGTTCACATCTTCAAGCATGGCGATGGCTTTTTCGTTAAGGTCTTTTTCGGCCTCAACTGTTTCAAAAGCATGCATCCGGAAAGATCCGTCACGTTTGGCAAAACAGGGGATCAGCACATTTTCAAGCACCGTCAGATCCCCGAAAATCTCCGGGGTCTGGAAGATGCGTGAAATACCCATCTGATTGATTTCATGCGGCTTACGCCCCAGAACAGATTGCCCCTGAAAGGTGACTGAACCCGTATCTGGGATCAGCTTGCCAATCAGGCAGTTCAGCAGCGTGGACTTGCCCGCCCCGTTTGGCCCGATGATGGCGTGAACCGTGTTTTCCTGGACGGAAAGGTTCACATCTGACAGTGCCTGGAGACCTCCAAACCGCTTGCCAACGTCTTTGACTTCGAGAAGACCCATAAGATCAGCCCTCCTTATTCGGCCACATGTGGCGTGTGTTGCGGTTTATGGCTGTCATCTTTGCCAGCGTCAGGTTTTTTGCGGAACAGATTGCGAATGCGTTGACCCAGTTCCACCAGGCCACCTGGCAAAAAGACAACAACCAGCATGAACAGAATGCCCAGTGTCAGATGCCAGCCTTTGCCGACAAACGGGTGCAGCAGCCAGACCAATGCATTTTCCAGACCATCCGGCAGGAAGGCGAACCAGCCATGCAAAACCTGATCGTTGATCTTAGAAAAGATGTTCTCAAAATACTTGATGAACCCTGCGCCAAGGATTGGCCCCATCATGGTGCCCGCACCGCCAAGGATGGTCATCAGTACGACCTCGCCAGACGCTGTCCATTGCATACGTTCCGCACCAGCCAGTGGGTCCATGGACGCCAGCAGACCACCAGCTAGACCCGCATACATGCCAGAGATCACGAAGGCCGCAAGGGTGTAGGGGCGCGAAGACAGGCCGGTATAGTTCATACGTTGCTGGTTTGATTTCACCGCACGCAGCATCATACCAAAGGGGGATCGGAAGATGCGCAGGCTTAGATAAAAGGCCAGGATCGCGATGATAGCACAGAAGTAGTACCCAAAGTTAAAGGTAAACTGCCAAGGCCCAACATCCATGATGTGGCTTGCGTTCATCTTTAGGCCAAAGAAATGCGTCGTGGTGATGCCATTCTCACCCATCAGGATCTGTGGATCGTCGTTATAGACCTGCAGGCCAGTTTCCCCATTGGTGATCGGGGTCAGCACGGAATAGGCAAGGTTAAAGCTCATCTGCGCGAAAGCCAGCGTCAGAATGGAAAAGTAGATGCCCGAGCGACGCAGAGACACATAACCAATCAAAAGGGCAAACAGACCGGATACAATGATCGCCAAAACAAGACCAGGCAGCACATTGTAATTCAGCAGTTTGAACATCCAGACGGTGGAATAGGAACCCACACCCAGAAACGCCGCATGACCGAAGGACAGGTATCCCGTCAGACCAAAGAGAATATTAAACCCGATGGCGAAGATGCCGAAGATCGCGAAACGCTGCATCAGGTCCGGGTAACCGGCGTTGAACTGCGCAAGGCCACTGTCGGCCGGGAAGGGTTGCAGAAGGATCGGGGTGAACAATGTCAGCGCGATCACGATAAAAAGGAACTTTGTGTCCCGTTGATTAAGACCAAGCATGATTATTCCTCCATCACACCTTTGCGACCCATCAGACCACGCGGACGCGTGAGAAGGATCAGAATTGCGACCAGGTAGATGATGATCTGGTCAATGCCGGGGATGATGCTTTTGATCAGGTTCATCGATGCAAAACTTTCCAGAATACCCAGCATGAAACCGGCCAGCACCGCGCCGGGCAAGCTGCCCATGCCACCGACAACCACCACAACAAAGCTGAGAACAAGAAAGTCCATGCCCATATGGTAGTTCGGGGAATTGATCGGCGCATACATGACACCAGCGATACCTGCGACGGCGGCGGCAAGGCCAAACATGAATGTAAAACGCTTGTCGATATCAATGCCCAGCAGCCCAACGGTTTCACGATCCGCCATGCCGGCACGTACGACCATGCCGAAGGTTGTGAACTGCAGGAAACTAAAGACGCCGCCAATCACAACAAGCGAGAAGGCAAAGTAAACCATGCGCCAGTAGGGATAGATGATTGTATTCTCTGCAAAACCCAGAAGAAGACCGAAATCAAAACTGCCGGTAAAGGCCGACGGGGCAGGGGTTGGGATCGGGTTGGCGCCGTAGAACGCTTTGATCACTTCCTGCAGAACGATCGCCAGACCAAAGGTCACAAGGATCTGATCCGCATGGGGGCGTTTGTAGAAATGTTTGATCAGCCCGCGTTCCATGATGAAACCAAAGGTAATCATGATCGGGATTGAAAACAGGATCGCCAACGGCACCGACCAGTCGATGATCGCAAGCCCCGTGCTTTCGCCGAACCATTCCACCACGTAAGGCGTCTTCACCGTGGCAGGATTGCCCAGAAAGTCGGTCTTTGTGGGGTCAATGGTTTCAAAGGACAGCGACAGAATGCGCTGTAAGGTTACGGAACAGAAGGCACCGATCATGAACAATGCGCCATGGGCAAAGTTCACAACGCCAAGTGTGCCAAAGATCAGGGTCAGGCCAAGGGCAATCAGCGCATAGGCTGATCCCTTGTCCAGACCATTGAGAATTTGCAGAAGGATCACGTCCATCTCATGCCACCCGGAATTTGGAAAAAAAAGACGGAGCCAGGGCTGCCAGGACAATGACTGCCCGGCTCCGCCGTAAAGTACCTGCCGCGGAGGTTCTGCGGCAGGGTGGGAAATTTATGCGCCGCCGTTGCAGGCACCCAGATCGCCACCGGCGAACATTGGGTGATCAACCGCATATTCAACTTGCGCACGTGGTGTGATTTCAACGATTTCAAGAAGGTCGAATTCGTTTTCAGGGTTCTCTTTACCCTTCACAACTAGCACATCTTTGAAACACTGGTGGTCGCCAGCGCGGTAATGTGTCGGACCATTGCCAAGACCGTCAAAGTCAAAGCCTTCCAGCGCTTCTGCAACCGCACATGGGTTGAAAGAACCCGCGCGCTGAACTGCATCCGCATAGAGAAGTGTCTGACAGTAAACAGTGTGTGCTGCCTGGCTTGGCGGGAAGCCGTATTTTGTGCCGAAGCTGCGCACAAAGGCTTGTGAACCTTCGTCAGTCAGGGACCAGTGCCAGTTGGTTGAGCCAAAGATACCCTTCACGTTTGCACCGGCACCACGCGCCATCAGGCGGGAATACAGCGGCACAACGATTTCAAAGTTTTTACCGTTTACAACTTTTTCACGCAGACCAAACTGAACAGCGTTGGTCAGGGAATTCACCATGTTGCCGCCGTAGTGGTTCAGAACCAGAACGTCAGCGCCAGAATTCAGAACCGGTGCGATGTAAGATGAGAAGTCAGTTGATGCCAGCGGCGTGCGCACTTTCTCAACTGTGTTCCAGCCCAGGGCTTCGGTCGCTGCTGCGATGGATTCTTCCTGTGTCCAGCCCCATGTATAGTCAGCGGTCAGGTGATAAGCGGTCCGATCGGTGCCGTAACGGGCCGCCAAAACGGGCGCAAGCGCAGCGGCAGACATGTAACCGTTAAAGAAGTGACGGAAACCGTTGGCTTTTTTGTCTTTGCCAGTGGTGTCGTTGGAGTGGGTCAGGCCGGCCATAAAGATCACGCCAGCTTCTTGGCAGAGACCCTGAACCGCAATCGCAACGCCTGAAGAAGACCCACCAGTGATCATCACAGCGCCGTCTTTTTCGATCATGGAACGTGCAGATGCGCGCGCCGCGTCAGATTTGGTCTGCGTGTCACCAGTTACATATTCAACTTTTTTGCCAAGGATACCTGTACCATCCAGAACCTTAGAGCTGAAAGTATTCATCATGCCGCCATCGCCGCCACCGTTCAGGTGTTCAACAGCAAGTTCATAGGCGCGCAATTCGTCCGCGCCTTCGTCGGCATATGGGCCGGACTGTGGCACGTTAAAGCCAAGAGTCACGCTGGAACCGGTCGGGTCATTTGTGAAAGCAGCAGCAGAAGATGCGGTGAAGATGGTCGGCATTGCAAGACCAGCGCCAGCAGCGGCACCTCCACGCAGAACGCTTCGGCGGGTCGTCAGTAGTTTAGACATGTGTTTCTCCCTTTTTGAAATGCACCTCTTGCGTTTCGGTCTCCTCAGCCGTCCTGCCGGTGCTGCCTTTTACAGGCGTTCCCTATTATCGCGTTGATTTTGAAAAATTCGCAATAAGTGCCTTAATCAAAAAGAAAAATATGTAAATAAATCTTCTCGCATGTGCGGTATCTTGTAAATATCGTGTAAATTTTCTATAAGCGATGAAGAAAAACAAAGGGTTAGATTATGGCAAAGTCAGAAGGCGCATTTTCTACGGGCACCCGTATCCGACAGCGGCGTACGGTGATTGGGATGCGTCAGGGTGAGCTTGCAAAACATGTCGGTATCTCGGCGTCTTATTTGAACCTGATTGAACATAACCGCCGCAGAATCGCTGGAAAACTTCTGGCCGATATCGCGGTTGTGTTGGATGTTGACCCGGCACTGCTGTCTGAAGATGCGCAATCTGCACTGTTGCAGGATCTGCGCACCGGGGCGGAAAACACCGGTGCCGAGCTTGACCGCATGGCTGATTTTGCAGGGCGCTTCCCGGGCTGGGCCCAGCATCTGGTGGATAAACAAAAACGCGTGTCCGAACTGGAACGCACTGTTGAAATCCTGTCTGACCGGCTGACCCATGATCCACATCTGTCTGATGCCCTGCACGAAGTCCTGACCGTTGTGACCGCGATCCGCTCTACCTCGGGTATTCTCGCCGGGGGGAATGATCTCGATGCTGTCTGGCAGACCCGGTTTCAGAAAAACATTGATGAAGATGCCCGACGTCTGGCTGAAAGTGCAGAATCCCTGGTGCAATATCTGGATGGGGCCGGGCAGCCGGATCAAGGTTTGTCATCCCCGGGCGAAGAGTTGGACGCCTGTTTTGCAAGCCATGGCTGGCATTTCCCCATGCTGGAAACATCAGACATGTCGGCGTCTCAGGCCCAAGCGCTTGCAAAAGATTTGGTGACAGAGAGCATGGACCTGCGATCAGATAACACACGTTCCCGTATGTTGCGTCATCTTCTGGAATATCGCATTCGTGTGATGCAGATGCCGTTGGATCGCTTTCTGTCTATGGCTGAGGAATGTGGCTGGGATCCCCTTGCACTGGCTGCGCATTTTAACCGTCCTGTGCCTGAGGTAATGCAACGTTTGGCCATGCTGCCCGCCGCTTCTCCTGCAGGGGGTATTGGTCTGATCAGCTGCGATGCCGCGGGAAATTTGAACTTTCGTAAATCTCCCGAAGGGTTTTCTGTGCCGCGCTTTGACGGGGCCTGTGCGCTCTGGCCCTTATTTGATGCCCTGGCCCGCCCAGGAGAGATGCTGTTACATCAGGTCGCACAAAGTCAGGGGCGCAACACAGATGATGTGCCCCGTTTTGCGGCTCTGTCATTTGGCACGCAGAATCAACCGGTTCAACTGGGGATGCCTGTTCAGCGTCAGGCATATATGCTGTTGATGTCAAAAGGTATTCTGTCCGACCAAGTCACATCCGTACCCGTTGTCGATACGGGGGCAAGTTGCCGGATTTGTTTGCAAAGCAACTGTCCCGCCCGGCGTGAGGCAGCGCTTCTCAGTCGTCAGAAAGCTGCAGATGGCTTTTGACACAGCGATATTTTCTGACAATAGTGGCCTACCGAAGGTGGCTTGTTCCAATCAGGCACGTCATTCAGGCAGTTCCGCCTTGGGGAGAGGGCGGTGGGAGGACACGTGGCAAAGACCGTTCTGCTTATCGAAGATGAGCCAAATATAGTAGAAGCAATCCGCTTCCTGCTGGCCCGTGATGGCTGGCGGGTCGAAACCCATGGCCGTGGCGATACTGCGATGGATGCCATTGAAAAACATCAACCGGATTTGATTGTTCTGGACGTTATGCTGCCGAAACGATCCGGTTTTGACATCCTGCGAGACCTGCGCGCGGCCGAAGCCACCCGCAACCTTCCCGTCATGATGCTAACCGCACGCGGCCAAACCAAAGATCGCGAACTTGCGGAACAATACGGCGTATCCCGGTTCATGACTAAGCCTTTCTCAAACACTGATATGATCGCCGCCGTGCGTGAACTGGCAGAGGCCTGATGACAGATAAACCTGGGGGAAAGCTGCCCGAAGATCCATTGGCACGCGGACCAGGGTCTCGTCTGTTTCTGGAATGGGAAAGTTATCGGCGCAAACGGGCGATGGATGCTGGAAATATCTTTCCAATCCTGGGTGTTATCTTGTTTTTGCTACCCGTCCTTTTTGCCAGCGGCCGCGATAGTCTGCCGGTGTCGGGGGCGATGATTTATGTTTTTGCCGCCTGGACTGTGCTGATTGCGCTGTCTGTCTGGCTGTCACGCCTGCTTAGTCAGCCCGATGATACCACCAAACACGGGCAGGATGATGGTCAGCTTTAATATCCTGATCGCGGTTTGCTTTGCCTACGTGGCTTTCCTGTTTGGCATCGCATTTTATGCGGATCGGCGGGCGCAGCAGGGGCGGTTGAAGTTCCTGCATTCGCCCCTGATTTATACCCTATCCCTGTCCATCTATTGCACGGCTTGGACGTTTTACGGTGCCGTGGGCAATGCGGCTCGTTCGGGGCTTGAGTTCGTGACAATCTACCTTGGCCCCAGTCTTGTGATGGTCGGCTGGTGGTGGCTTTTGCGCCGCCTTGTACGTATTGGGCGCGCCCAGCGGATCACGTCTATTGCGGACCTCATTTCATCGCGTTTTGGGAAATCTAACCTGCTTGGCGTTCTGGTTACCTTGTTGGCCGTTGTGGGGACAACCCCCTATATTGCCCTTCAACTTCAATCTGTTACCCTGTCGTTCTCAGTGTTTTCACGCGATCTTTCAGCGGGTTTTATGCAAACAGATCTGGCGTCTACGGCGTTCTGGGTTGCGGTTGGTCTGATGTTGTTCACCGTGTTGTTTGGCACTCGCAATCTGGATGCAAATGAGCGCCACCACGGCGTGGTCACCGCGATTGCATTTGAAGCCATTGTGAAACTGATTGCCCTTTTGTCGGTCGGTGCATTTGTGGTTTGGAGCATTGCAGACGGCCCCGCAGATATCCTGGCCCGCATGGATGCAAGCCCCATCGCCAACTGGCAGATCCGCCCCGGCCGTTGGGCGGGGCTGATCTTCCTGTCTGCGGCCGCCTTTCTGTGCCTGCCACGTATGTTTCAGGTCATGGTGGTGGAAAGCGCAGATGAACGAAACCTTGCCATGGCTGGTTGGGCGTTCCCTCTGTATTTGATGTTGATGAGCCTTTTCGTTCTGCCCATCGCTGTGGTTGGGCTGGAACTGCTGCCAAAAGGCTCTAACCCTGATCTTTTTGTCCTAACGCTGCCCCTGTCACAAGGTCAGGACGGGCTGGCCCTGCTCAGTTTTCTGGGTGGTTTTTCTTCGGCTACGTCGATGGTCATCGTCGCCGCCATTGCTTTGTCTACGATGGTGTCAAACCACATTGTGATGCCGGTTTGGGTGTCTTTGCGGTCTTCCGGCGCGACGGTCTCCGGGGATTTGCGCCAGGTGGTTCTGACCGCGCGGCGCGTATCTATCATGGTCGTTGTCGGGCTGGGGTACCTCTATTATCGCATTTCTGGTGGTGGGGCTGCACTTGCATCGATTGGCCTGATTTCTTTTGTCGGTGTCTCACAGGTTCTGCCTGTCTTGCTGGGCGGATTGTTCTGGCGTCGCGCCACCAAAGTTGCCGCCGCTGCGGGGCTGATCACAGGGTTTGCGATCTGGCTTTACACATTGTTCCTGCCTTCCATTGGCGGGGCAGGTGTTCTGTCTGAATCTGTCATGCAACAGGGGCTGTTTGGGGTTGGTATTCTGCGCCCACAAGGGCTGTTCGGAACGGGGGGGCTTGATCCGGTGGTGCATGCGATATTCTGGTCGATGTTTCTGAATTCCTTCGTGTTTTTTGCCGTATCTCTATTTACCTTCCCCACCCCCCTAGAACGCTTGCAGGGGGTCCAGTTTGTAAATGTATTTGAACACAGCCCCGGTCCACGTGGCTGGACATCCGGTGCCGCAGGTGCGGAAGATCTGCTGGTCATGTCGCAACGTATTCTGGGTGCGCAACAGGCACAGAAACTGTTCGAAGCCGAGGCCCGTGCGCAGGGAAAACTTGGCCATCTTCCGGACAGTTCCCCGGCATTCCTAGAACGTCTTGAACGGGAACTTGCCGGGTCTGTCGGATCGGCCACAGCGCATGCGATGATCGGCCAGATCGCAGAGGGGGCTTCCGTCTCGGTCCAAGATCTGATGGCGGTGGCGGATGAAGCCGCACAGATCATGGAATATTCCAGCCAGCTTGAAGCGAAATCAGCTGAACTGGGCCGCACCGCGCAACAATTGTCTGAAGCCAACGAAAAACTGACCCGTTTGTCGGTGCAAAAAGATGCCTTCCTGTCCCAGATCAGTCATGAATTGCGTACGCCTATGACATCGATCCGTGCGTTCTCTGAGATCCTGCGTGATATGGATGCCCTGACCCCGAAGGATCAGACACGCTATGCCACGATTATCCATGATGAAACCCTGCGTCTGACCCGATTGCTTGATGATCTTCTGGATCTATCTGTGCTGGAAAACGGACAGGTTACCTTGAACCGTGAACAGGTCAATCTGCACGATATTTTGAACCGTGCCATCGGCGCGGCCCTTGCTCCGCAGGATGATGAACCCATCCGGATTGAGCGCAATATTACATTTGAAAGCGCGATGTTGGTGACGGATGGCGATCGCCTTAGCCAGGTGTTCATCAACCTGATTTCCAACGCCCGCAAATACTGTTCTGCACCGGATCCGGCTCTGACGATATCGGTGCAGACGGGCCATGATCAGCTGCAGATCGATTTCGTCGACAACGGCGCGGGTATTCCAGCCCATCAACAACCGCTGGTGTTCGAAAAATTCGCACGTCTCACCGATCATGCCCGCGCGGGCGGGGCGGGGCTTGGTCTGGCGATTTGCCGTGAGATCATGAACAATCTTGGCGGTGCGATTGACTGTCTGCCCGATCAAAGTGGCGCAGCCTTCCGTGTCACGGTGCCTTTGCAGGTTGAAACGCAGGAAAAAGCCAACGAAACACGGATTTCGTAACGATTTCGTAACTCTGATTGCCGATGCTGAAAAGGATACTCAGCAAGGGTTGGCAGATGTCTGAAACGGGCAGCACAGAAAACGAAGAAAGCGATAATATTTCAGTTATGCGCAAGATGTCTTCGCGCAGACTGGTAGGATCGGCCAAACGGATGAACCCCGTTCTGGCGCTAAAGGCGGCATTGCCGAAGGCGGCGGAACTTGAACTGAACATGCGATTGACCGTGAAGGAGGCCAAAGAAGGTGTTCTGGACACTCAGGCCATGATGGAAGCAATCCCTGAAGATGCGTTATTAACCATTCTGTCTGCACGGGACGGGGCACAGGGGCTTGCCGGGTTTGACCCCCAATTGCTGGCCGCATTGATCGAAGTGCAAACAACAGGCATCGTCAGTAAACTTCAGGCGACTGTGCGGCCCTGGACAATCACAGATGGGCAGATGTGCGAACCCTTCATTGATCGTGTGTTTGATATGCTTGAACTGTTGCTTGATGCGGATGGCCGTGGCCCTTGGTTTTACGGCTATCGATTTTTGCGCAAGGTCAATGATCGCCGCAAGTTGGCGATGACACTCGAAGAAACCCGTTATCTGTTTTATGCCTGCAAGGTAGAACTGGGGGATGAGGCTAAGACGGGAATGCTGTGGCTGGCCTTGCCAGATTCCGTGCGTCATGCCACCACCGAAGGCAATGTTGCACCAGGAAATGAAGACTGGCAGGGCGGTTTGCGGGCCTCAGTTCTGAACAGCAATGTACAGCTTGATGCCGTTTTGCACCGAACACGCGTGCCTCTGTCCTGGCTGATGTCCTTGAAACCTGGTGACACAATTCCTGTGCCAGGGCAGCAGCTTGATGCCCTAAGTCTGATTGACAGCAGTGATCGAATTGTCGGGACGGCGCGTCTTGGTCAGGCTTCTGGTCTGAGGGCGATCCGATTGATGACGGATGATAGCGATGGCGGTGTGCGGTCGGCATCTGTTGCCCCGGCGTCTCTGCCCGCAGCATCAGGAATGCCGGATCTTTCGCCGTCGGGTGGCGGTTTGCCAGGGGTGCCGGATTTACCACCAGGAGCAGGGGGGGGGATGGAAGGCATACCTGATTTGCCTGGGCCATTGCCCGATCTGCCAGAAGATTTGCCAGATCTTCCCTCTGCGGGGGATCTTCCTGGATTGCCGGATCTTTCCACAGGCGGTGGTCTGCCTGATCTGCCTGCCGCAGGTGGCTTGCCTTCAATCGGCGAGGGGGGCGATCTTCCGGGGCTTCCTGATTTACCGGATCTTCCGCCATTACCAGCTTGATCCGGGCCCGTCCGAAGTATCTATCACCCCAGAATAACACCGGTGACAACCAGCATCAGTCCAACCCCTGACAGGGCCAACGCCCCCAGGTTGACCGTCACGATTTTTTGCAGACGAACACGCAAAGCTTCGTCATCAAGGCCGGCATTGCGTGCTTTCATGGCCTGCAGGATACACCAGACAATGCCACAAAGGCCCAGGAAAGACAGGGCGGCACCCGGCCAGATAATATATGACATTCTATGCTCCGATTTATTGCCGCTTGTCTCTACTGCGCTACAGCCCGCCGTGCAAGCGTACCGCAAACCAGGCCTCTTGCGAAGGACGGTCTAGCAGGGTAATCAGAGGGCCTTACAAAAAGGACGCAGTCATGAACGATATCACTTCCGATTCAAGCTACCGGGTAACTGCTGATGAACTGCGCCAGTTCATTGAACGTATTGAACGGCTTGAAGCCGAAAAGAAAGATATTGCTGAACAGCAGAAAGAAGTCATGGCCGAAGCAAAAAGCCGCGGCTACGACACTAAGGTTCTGCGCAAAGTGATTGCACTGCGCAAACGTGAGCCTGATGATATCGCTGAAGAAGAAGCGGTACTTGAGATGTATAAAGAAGCGCTCGGTATGAGCTGATCTGCCATTCCATCGGCACTTACGGCTGAATCATGTCCACATCTGGCATCGACATGATTCTGGCCGTATCTTCTTCATAAACCTCCATCGCCTGCTCGATCAGCTCGGCATTCCACGATGGCATGTTGATTTCCATCTCCAGGGCGTCTGGCACTGCAAATTTATCCAAGAAGGCGGCCGCAACTGCACTGTGTTGTTGCTGTGTCATTGGCGAACGGGCCTGCATATAGGCCTGATAGCGCTGCAACCCTTCCTGCGTCATGATTTCGGACAGAATATCATTTGATGCTTCCAGTGGTTTCACGCTGGCAGCAAGACCGGCAACGGTCAGCAGAACCTCTGACCAGATCATAGGCGTATCTTCCTGACACCAGACCACCAGCGGTGCATTCGGGCAAGACTGCCGCAGACGTTGTATCAGTTCTGACCACAATAGACGGCGGGGATCTGCACCTGTCACCTGGGGATTCTGGTTTTTCGTTGTATTCAAGGCCATTACAGCGGGCACGAAACTGACCGGGCTAGAGATCGACAGATGGATCTCAGATTCATCAGCCGGCAAAAGGTTGATCAGATTTGAAATTCTATCATGGGCGTCCGGATACAAAATGTTCTTTTCAATTGCGAACTTTGGAAACCCCATGAAGTTAGGGGCAGACATGACCAGACGCTGGGGTTGTTCCCCTTCCAGAATGGCTTCCAGAATTTCCTGGCCCTGTGCCTGCGTCATTGGCACATCCTGCGCATAAGCAAGAGCTTCGCGCAGGCGGCGGCGGTATTTTCCTGGCCCGGGCACGGCGATCCCACTTTGCAGAAGACGTTCTTTATCCTTAAGCAATCCCCGCAGAAGGTTGTCCCCATCCGCCGAATGTGCGCCAATATGGTACGCAATTTTCATCTTAAACCCGATGCCCTGTTTATTTTCCGGCACCTTACAAAAGAAACTCTGCTGGTGCGACGGTAATCGGCCCACTATAAGCACAAAAATACAGGGAAAAAAAGGTGATGAAATCCTGATGGCGCAGGCACAGACAACCGATGTGGCAGAAAAATCCGCCAGGCCATTGAACAGACGCCGGATATCCGGTGTGGCCCCTTGGTCTCTGGGGGCTTTTCTGATCGCGACCTGTGTGGTTTTGCCGGTACTATGCGTGGTGTTTCTTGCTTTCTTCCCAACGGAAAACATCTGGCCCCATCTGCTGAACACCACCCTGCCGCGTTATTTCTTTAACACCCTGTCACTGATGTTATCTGTCGGCGCTATTGCCGGGGTGACCGGAGTGGTCACGGCATGGCTGATCGTGATGTATCGATTTCCCGGGGCCCGGGTGATGGAGTGGCTTTTGCTGCTGCCCCTCGCGATCCCGGCATATGTCGGCGCTTATGCGTTGGTCGATTTTCTTGAATACGCGGGGCCAGTGCAAACCGCGCTTCGATCTATGTTTGGTTGGGCGACCTCGCGTGATTACTGGTTCCCAGATATCCGTTCCCGTGGTGGGGCCATTCTGGTTTTGTCTGGCGCCTTATATCCCTATGTCTATCTGCTGTGTCGTGCAGCCTTTCGGGAACAATCCGCCGCCGGATATGACGTAGCCAGGGCGCTGGGCGCTGGGCCTTTTGCGCGCTTCTTTCGTCTTGGCTTGCCCCTTGCCCGGCCAGCACTGGCCGCAAGTTGTGCCGTGGTTATGATGGAAACCGTGGCCGATTTCGGGACTGTGGAATATTTCGCGGTTCAGACATTGACCACTGGGATTTTCACGACCTGGCTTGAAAGCAACAATGCTGGTGGGGCTGCACAGATCGCCTGTGTTGTGCTGACCCTGGTTTTGTTGCTGGTTGGTTTTGAACGTATCAGTCGCCGCAAACACCGCTATCACAATTCCGCACGCAATGCGCGCCCCCTGACACAGACGCAACTGCAGGGCGGGCAGGGGGCATTGGCTTTGATCCTGTGTCTGATCCCTTTTGCAATTGGCTTTGTTTTGCCTGTTGGCGTGATCTCTTGGCACAGCCTGAATAATTATGATTTCTGGAATGACAGCTCTCTTCTGAAGGCGTTGTGGAACACGATATTTACAGGTCTGTCCGCAGGGTTTCTGACCGTTATCGCCGCGTTGTTTATGGTGTATGGCGTGCGTCTCAGTGGGCGACGTCTTCCGCGATTGCTGTTGCCCGTGACGACCATTGGCTATGCAGCACCTGGTGCGGTTTTAGCCGTGGGCATCCTGATCCCGCTGGCCGGGCTTGACCATATGATTGCCGATGGTGTGCTTGCCTTGACCGGCTATGATCCCGGGCTTTTGCTGACGGGATCTGCGGCCGCCCTGATCTTTGCTTATTGTGTCCGCTTCTTTGCGATCGCTCAGGGGGCCACTGATTCAGCCCTTGGTCGGGTCGCGCCAAGCCTGCCTATGGCGGCGCGCTCTCTCGGAAGAAGCCAGGGGGGCGTATTGCGCGAAGTCCACGTGCCTCTGATCCGCGGGTCGGTGACCACCGCCGTGCTTTTGGTGTTTGTGGATTGCACAAAAGAGCTGCCCGCAACGCTGTTGCTGCGCCCGTTCAATTTCAACACACTTGCCACCCGGGTGTATGAACAGGCCTCTCTTGAAAACCTAGAACAGGCCGCCCCCGCAGCCATGTTGGTGATCCTGACAGGTCTGTGCGCGGTTCTAGTTCTGGCGCGTTCCAGTCGCTGAAGGGAAACAAAAAGGCCTTTGCACCGTTTGATGCAAAGGCCCGTTGTTCGTTTCGGATCAATTAGATCAGATTAAATTGCCAGCCTGAAACAGTGCTTTGATGTCGGTCTTTGGGCGTGGACCCATGTGCCGGATACATTCAGCCGCAGCTATGGTGCCCATTTTAGCACAGGTTTCCAGAGACTGACCTGTCGCCAGACCATAAAGGAAACCCGCCGCAAACATGTCACCCGCGCCTGTTGCATCCACCGGGGTTACCCGATCAACGGCGACTTCGATCTTTTCATCACCACGGATCGCAATCACTGGATCGCCGGAACGTGTGCAAACGACCAGTTCACATTCTTTGCGGGCCATTTCCAGGGCGTCAACGACGTTGTCCTGCTCATATAGGGAACACCATTCTTCCTCATTCCCCAGCACGAAATCCATTTCGTCTTTCACCAGACGGCGGAAATCATCACGGTGACGGTCAACGCAGAACGGGTCAGACAGGGAAATACCGGTTTTCCCACCAGTAGACCGACAAGCTTTCGCGGCAGCGGCAAAGGCTTCTTTGCCTTCGGGTTTGTCGAACAGGTATCCTTCAAGGAAGATATATTCTGCATCTGACGCCACATCTTCGGACACATCCGCCGGGCTGATATCCGCAGAAATGCCCAGATATGTGTTCATGGAACGCTCGCCATCCGGGGACACAAAGATCATCGAACGTGATGTAGGCAGATCGCTGTCTGACACGGGCGGGTTGACGAATGCTGTGCCGCCCGCCTCTGTCCCTTCCACATAGAACCGGCCCAAAGCATCATCACGTACACGCCCGATCAAGGCCGTATCAAGACCAAGGGCACCAAGAGCAGCCAGCGTATTACACACAGATCCGCCCGGCGCCTGCACGCGGCTTTCCATTGCACCATAAAGGGTCTCTGCACGGTCTTTTTCAACCAGCTGCATGATGCCTTTTTCGATCCCCATATGATCCAGGAATGTGTCGTCACACTGGGTCAAAACATCAACGATGGCATTGCCGATACCGACGACTTTGTATTTCTTGCTCATGGGGTTCTCCGGTTTCACGGTTTACAGGTTTTTATCTTCAAAAAGACAGAGATCACGTATCAGGCAATTACTGCACATTGGTTTACGGGCCTTACAAACATAACGGCCATGCAGGATCAACCAGTGATGGGCGTGATGTTGAAATTCAGCGGGAATGTTATCTTCAATCGCACGCTCCACCGCATCCACATCCTTGCCAGGGCAAATGCCCGTGCGATGCCCGATGCGGAAAATATGGGTGTCCACGGCCTGGGCGGGCTGTTTGAACCACATGTTCAACACAACATTTGCGGTCTTGCGGCCGACACCGGGCAGACTGACCAAAGCGGCGCGGCTTGAGGGCACTTCTCCCCCATAGTCATCCACCAGGATCTGCGCTGTCTTCATGACGTTCTTCGCCTTCTGACGGTAAAGCCCGATGGTTTTGATATGATCCGTCAGCGCCTCAATCCCCAGATCCAGCATCTTCTGGGGCGCATCAGCAACCTTAAACAGCTCTTTCGTCGCCTTATTCACCCCCACATCCGTCGCCTGCGCAGACAGCGCCACCGCGACCACAAGCGTATAAGCATTGGTGTGATCAAGCTCCCCCTTGGGTTCAGGTTCAAGGTCGCGAAACCGCGTGAAGATTTCCTTCAACACAGGATAGGACATTTGCTTGGCGGGTTTGGCTGGGCTAGAAGTCATGCCCGTTTTATGCCCGGATGCGGGGAGGAGGTCTAGCCATCCATTGATCTGTTTATCCGACCTGTCGGCGTGTGTTTAATCTCGCCTTAGTGGGAAAGTGAAGCCGAGCCCCAGAGCGCCAAAATGATCTCCATTATTAACACCATGGCTGATATCCAAGAAAAAGTTGCGGTAGATGATCTGTAGAGAAGGGGCGAAACCCGTAAATCCGTTTCCGTCTGAGTTCCGATAACTGGCAACAATGCCTGCTTGAAGCTCTGGGTGAATGTTCCACATTTGGGACACTGCTAGGTATGTCGTGGTGTCCGAATAACTATCTTTATAAGCGCCTATTGAGTAGTTTAATTCCAAAGCCCTGTTTTCCCAGGTCATGATCAGCCCCGGGTTGTCTTCATTAAAATCGTTTTTTTTTTGTGCTCCCCATTTGCCGTAGTGATGACAGGCAAGAGGGATAGAAAAACGATCAGGCCTCCACGAAGGGGGGGCATTGTGAAAACTGAAGGCTTCAGCTTGTACGGCTGGACAGAATGTAAGGGCAATACAGGCTGCAGTAGAGTATCGTAGCATAAATAACTGGCTCCCATTGTAACGTGAAACAGGAACAAAATGACAGTTTGTAGTTAATTGTTGGTTGCTTCGTTTTAGGATTTCCCTGCGGCTACAGATTATAGCCCGGTTTTTACACGATAGCAGGGGCTCGGAAAAACACCGTTTCTAACGAACCTCCAGCCAATAGATCAGCAGAGACAAACAATACAAAGTTTCAACCGTGAAACATCTTTGGCTAAATAGGTGAAATTCATGATAATTGAGAAGAACACCGCGATGACCCAGACATGTATCTGGGGTAACTGCTAGTGGAACAGGACTAAAAGCAAAACATATAAAACAGAAACCAAAGCTGGGGGGCTGGTGGCGTCGGAAGTAGGCATACTTGTGAGGCACGTAGGGGCATTTTGTTGCGCATTATCTATCACTACAGCTCTAGCCACTGGGCGGTGCATGTGGCAGAGCAACGCGGCTGGCTCTAACAACCTTTCTCCATTAAGGCATAGAAATCCACCAACCTTTTGCCGCGTTCTTCTTTAAACCGTTCACCTTCCTCAAGGCACCGGATGCGGTCGAGGCGGAACATGCGGAAGTCTTCGCGTAACTCGCACCAGCCGACAATTGTCCAGACTTTGCCCCAAAACCACAGACCCAGCGGGCGGATAGTGCGATTTGTTTGCTTCCCTTCCACATCTCCATAGGTCAGCAGCAGGCGCAGGCGTCCGTCACAGGCGGCTTCGATCCGGTCGATCCGGCTGCGAACATCATCGTTTAATTCCGGCGATGATAGCGCATGGATCGGCACGGCCTCTGCATGAACGCGGTCCCGATCCGGCAGCACGGCGTTGATTTTGACAAGGGCTTCTTCGGCGGCGGCGGCCATTTCGGCCCCGCCCCAAGCTTTGATCAAACGCGCGCCGGACACCAGCGCGGTGATTTCCTTATGGGTGAACATAAGCGGCGGCAGATCATAGCCGTCGCGCATCAAATAACCGACCCCGGCCTCGCCATCTATGGGCACGCCAGAGCCGATCAAATCCGCAATATCGCGATAAATCGTGCGTTCCGACACCTCCAAGCGATCCGCAAGCATCCGCGCCGTGGTCAGGCGACCACCGCGCAAATATTGCACAATCTGAAACAGTCGGTCCGCACGACGCATGGGTTAATTCCCTTCAAACAACCCGATGGAATTGCCATCAGGATCAATGCCATAGACGAAGCGCCCCGCCGGAATAACCACAGGATCACCCGCCAGAACTTCGCCACCAGCGGATTTGAAGCGTTCTGCCGTGGCCTCAAGCGTGTCAGGTGCCAGTAGATGCAATGTCGCTCCAGAACCGTCTTTTGCAGGTTTGCCCTCATAAAGATTCGCCGCCACACCCTGACCATCCGCCGTTGGAATCAGCGCAATCATATTCGGCCCCATATCCATGGTTTGCAGGTCATAATGGAACACTGCGTTGTAAAATATAACGGCCTTTTCCAGGTTTGAAACCGGGATTTCAGCCCAGACCATTGCGTTTTGCGGTTTGAAATTTGCGTCGCTCATAAGGTGTCCTTCCATTGCTGAGAATTGCCTTATGACAGCCCCCTCCTGACAGCATTATGTCAGGAGGGGTACGCAATCAGACCCTTGCAGGAGGCTGGGGGATGTTTTGTCCATTCCAACGTGTTGAGGTCCAGCATATACACATCCTTGTTGTCGCGATAGTCACGCCCAACCTTGCCGCCCATAATCATGATGCCGGTTTCACATAATATGGCTTTGTGACTGTTTATCCAGTCGGGGTGATCGCCGGTCGTTTCAATAGGTTGCACAGAGAAATCATCCAAACTAAGCCGCAAGACCTGCGTGAAGCCAACCTTGAGATCCTCTGGATATCCAAGTGATCCGATAAGCCAGATGTGGTCGCCCACTAAACTTGCCGTATGAAAATCTGTCGGGGGAAAGACATCCGCAGGATAAATATAATGATCCAATCCACCGCGCCCATCCAGCACAGTTACATCCGCGTAAATGCAGAAATCAGGGTCGTAACCATCTTCATGTTCACCAGCAATCAGAACAAGCCGCCCATCAGGAAGCCGGGTTGCTGTGCGCCCATAGCGTTGTACGGACCAGATCGGTTTTGTACGGTCCCTTTCATGGGGCATGTCTTTTGGGGCCGCGTATCTACAGCTGCGCATTTGTTCTTGCCAGAAGGCGGGCAAAAATCGTTCCGGGTTGTGTGTTCCTGGGCGCGCGCTGCGATTTGTTTCAAAATCTTTCTGTGTCAGGGGGATCTCAGGTAGAAACCCCATCTCTGGTGCTTCCGGGTTCAATGCATAGTTGAAATATGCCGGATGAACCCCGTTTTGAACAAACACCCGCCGCATGCGATCGGTTGTCGCCATTGCAGCCGCTGACATAAATTCATTTTCGGATTGACCATATGGCGTGGCCCCGGCCTTTAGCAGCAGGTCAGCGGTTTCGATATCGTCATTTTCTGCCGCATACTTCAGGGCACTGCTGCCATGCTTTGTGCTCGCATTGGGGGAAAACCCTTCCGCCAGAAGCCAAGCAACAATCAACACGGCACGGGATTGTACGCAGTCGATCAGGGCTTCATCTGCGCGGTTTTTGTAAACTGGCGAAGCCGCTGCATATGCTTTGACCGCATCAAGATTTCCAACGCGACAGGCAAAAAGAAAGGGGTCCAGTCCTTTGGTGTCCGGATCAATAGGGGCATCCCCCAGCGCGATTGCGACTTGATCTTTCGTCCAGTTGGTGCGCGCACCCGCCCGGATCAAAAGACGCATCGCTGCCAGTTTCCCGTCATAAAAACAGCGCTTCACGGCCGTCATACCGTAGCCACGCGGTGATGCTTCTATATCTTCCCCCGCCGCAAGATGTTGGTGCAATACGGGGCATAGTTCATCATCGGGCAGCTTTATCGCATCCCGCAAGATGGGCAGAAATCGGTCTAGCTGTTTGTCTCTATATTCTTGATATCTGCTCTGTAAATTGTGATCTCGCAATGCATCTTGCACCGCGCGTTCTTCCGCCTGAAGTCGGGCGTGGAGTTCTAAGGTGTTCATAAGTATTCGCCGGCTGATCGGCGTAAAGGGAAATATGTCTTAGACTATGTGCGGAATATTGTGGGATTGCAACTTAAGGCTTCAACCAGCTCAATCCATCTTCTGTGCGCCCCGATGGGTGATATTCACCGCTGATTAAGCCAGTATATCCCGCCTTATCCAAAGCCTTAAAGAACGTCGGGAAGTCATAGCGATTTTCTAGGGTGGGTTCATGGCGACTTGGGTGGGAGGACACTTGCACATGACAGATCAAATCTTGGTATTTGCGAAACAGGTTCAACGGATCATGGCCCATGTTCGCGGCGTGAAATGTATCAAACAATAGGCCCAGATTTGGCCGGTCCACTTTGGCGATAACCTTGGCGGCGGCCTCGAAACTGTTCAACGCATATCCAGGAACAGCCTGCGTGCTGATGGGTTCAATGATAAAGCTTTGCTCTGGTTCCAGATCACAGGCTTGGATCAGATTATCGGTCAGCACATCACGGCCGCCATCCCCGGCAAGGCCTGCCATCACATGCACATGTGTCACGCCCAGAATGTCTGCCATATCAATGGTTCTTATGATTTGACCAAAGAACGCCATTTGCTGACCATCCTGTGCGCCGATGCCCCAACTGTCCCCACGCGGTGTATCCATCAGGGCAAATTCCACACCTGCGGCATCCGCCAGCCGTGCCAGTTCTTCCGGGGGCTCTTCGGCTTCATCTGGCCAGAGAAGTTCCACCGCATCAAATCCAGCATCCGCCGCCGCCTGAAACCGATGGGCAAGGGGCAGTTCCTGAAACAACATTGTCAGATTGGCACAAAACCGCGCCATCAGACGTCAAGTTCCCGGGATGGGATCACTGGGAAAAACTGGCCGGATGACCACAGGCCAAACCAGCTTTCGCCTTGCACATCCTTATGCGCGCCAATGTCCACCAGGCGATAAAAGCTTTTACGGTCGATCAGCGCCTCCAGATTTGCGCGGACCAAAATGTAGGGGGAAGGTTCACCTGTTTCCGAATCCCGCGCCACGCGAATGGGGTTATCTGGCCCGGCTATCGCGACATCATCCACATGGGTCGTGAAGGTCAAAATCTGATCTTCACCATCACCGGTCGCGTCGAAATCAATCGCCACAAAAGGCGCGTCATCCACGGTGATTCCTACTTTTTCAACCGGCGTGACCAGAAAATAGTCGTCGCCATCCTTGCGAATGATCGATGAAAACAGCTTTACCAGTTCTTTGCGCCCCATGGGTGTTCCAAGATACCACCAGGTGCCATCGCGTGCGATGCGCATATCAAGATCGCCGCAGAAATCAGGATTCCACAGATGCACGGGTGGCGGGCCCTTCTTTGATGCCGCTTTCACTGCAGATGCGAGGTTTTCCGCCGACGGGGCGGCAGTTTTCTGGTCATTTGAGGATTTTGTCATTTGTTCTTCGCCCCAATCCGGCCTTTAATACGCATATTGTAACACGACCTTAATCGCAGCGGGAGCGTATCACCATGGCAGAAGCGGAAAATCTTGTCGCAGAGATTGAAATGCTGGGCGAAAAGCTGGCCCGGGCAAAGGCCGGGATTGCTGAACGCTTTATTGGTCAGGAACAGGTGGTCGATCTGGTGCTGGCTGCTCTGTTGTCCGGGGGGCATGGGCTGTTGATCGGGCAGCCTGGGCTTGGCAAAACCCTGCTGGTGGAAACCCTGTCGACGGTTATGGGGCTGGATGGCAGTCGTGTGCAGTTCACGCCGGATTTGATGCCTGCGGATATTCTGGGATCTGAAGTGCTGGAAACCAGATCCGACGGATCTCGTGAATTTCGCTTTATCGAGGGCCCTGTTTTCTGTCAGTTGCTGATGGCCGATGAGATCAACCGCGCATCCCCCCGTACCCAGGCCGCTCTTTTGCAGGCGATGCAAGAAAAAGAAGTCACTATTGCAGGGCAACACCGTCCGCTTGGCAAACCCTTCCATGTACTTGCCACGCAAAACCCGATTGAACAGGAAGGCACCTATCCGCTGCCCGAAGCCCAGCTTGACAGATTTTTGCTGCAGATCAATGTGACCTATCCTATGCGCGATGTGGAACGTGACATTCTTTTGGCCACAACAGGGGTGACGGTTGCAAAAGCGGAACAGGTGTTCACGGCGGACGATTTGATCGCGGCACAGACATTGCTGCGGCGTATGCCCGTGGGCGAAAACGTGGTTGATCTGATCCTCGATCTGGTGCGCAGCTTCCGTCCCGAAGATGAAAACGCTCCTGAAATTGTCCGCAACTCTGTCTCCTGGGGGCCAGGGCCCCGTGCGGCGCAGGCTTTGATGTTGGCGGTGCGTGCGCGTGCGTTGCTGGAAGGCCGTCTTGCCCCCTCCATCGATGATGTCATGCAATTGTCGCGCCCGGTTCTGATGCATCGTATGGCGCTGGGTTTTGGGGCCCGTGCACAGGGGCTGGAATTGGGGGGGCTGATTGATCAGATTACGTCAGATGTAATCCGCCGCGCGCGCAACACAGGGGCCGCTGCGTGACCACCCTCGCAGCCCGGATATTGCGTCGCGATGCTGCGGGTTTAGCCGCAGATTTCCCACCGCTTCTTGCTGCCGCAGAACGTCTGGCCCAAACGGTTTTGCCCGGTATCCACGGGCGTCGTCGCGCAGGGCTGGGGGATGAATTCTGGCAATATCGCCCTGCAATAGACAGTGATGAACCGCGCTACATTGACTGGCGGCGGTCTGCGAAATCGGATGGAAATTTCATCCGCCAGAAGGAATGGCAGCTGGCGCAAACTGTGATGTTTATGGTGGATCCTGCGGCCTCTATGCAGTACAGTAGCGATAAGAAAATTCCCGAAAAATCAACGTATTCTGCCATACTGGCCCTGGCCTGTGCCATGTTGTTGCAACGTGGTGGTGAACGTTTTGGTCTGCTGGGCACATCGGTTGCTGATTTCATTTCTGCCGGGCGTGGCGATACGCAGATCTTGCGTCTGGCCCAGGGCATTGAAGCAATGTTTCGCCGAGATGAACCCGACTTTACGACGCCTGATCTGTCTCTGTTACGCGCGGATACACAGCTTGTGCTGATCTCAGATTTTCTAGGGGATCCCACAGCCTTGCGGGATGTCATTTCGCAGGCCAGCGCCCAGGGCGTCACTGGCGCGATCGTTCAGGTGCTTGATCCTGCAGAAGAGGCCTTTCCTTGGCAGGGTCGTACGGTTTTTGAAAGCAAGACCGGGGCTTTGCGTCATGAAACCCTGCGTGCAGGGGATTTGCGGGCGCGGTATCAGGATCGTCTGATGGAACGCAAAGCTGCCATCCAGGACATCGCCCGGCAGGCAGGCTGGCACTATAAGTGTCACCACAGCGACCAGCCCGCGGCGTCCGCCTTGCTTTGGATGTATCAGGCGCTTGAAAGGCGGCACGCATGATCGCATTTGGCCCTCTCGGGTTTACCGCTCCACTGATGCTTTGGGCGCTGGCCATTTTGCCGGTCATCTGGTTTCTGTTGCGTGCCGTGCCGCCGGCACCTGTGCGTCGTGTTTTTCCTGCGGTTGGGCTGCTTCTGGGGCTGAAAGATCAGGACAGTCAGTCTGATCGCACGCCATGGTGGTTGTTGCTTTTGCGGATGATGGCGCTGGCTTGTGTGATTTTCGGCCTAGCGGGACCTGTTTTAAACCCTCAAACTGCACGTGAAGGGCAAGGCCCATTGTTGGTGCTTTTGGATGGCAGTTGGCCAGCTGCACGGGATTGGAACAACAGTCAGTCAAAGCTGCAGGATGTATTGAACGAAGCGGGGCGCAATGCCCGTCCGGTGGCGATTGTATCCCTCACGGATTTGCCCCCAGATGGGGTGCGTTTTGAGACTGCGGACACTCTGCGCAGCCATATCGCTGGCTTTATCCCTGCGGCCTGGTTGCCGGATGCACAAGGCGTCATGGCCTGGGAAGAAACACTGACGGATCAGCGTTTTGACACATTCTGGTTTTCAGACGGGCTGGCCCGTGATGGTCGCGACGATCTATTTTCTGCCCTGACGGAACGCGGCACTGTCACGATCTTTGAAGGGGCGCGGCCGCTTTATGCGCTTGAACCCGTCACTTTTGAGGATGAGCTGCTGCATTTCACCGTTCGCCGCCTGTTCACAGATCCCGAGGAACAGGTGACACTCCGCGCTATGGGGCCTGATCCTTCCGGGCGGGAGGTTGTTCTTGGCCAAGGGGATGCGCAGTTTGAATCGGGTGCTGACAGTGCCACATTGTCTTTTGCTATGCAGCCTGAATTGCGCAATCGTGTTACGCGTTTTGTGATCGCAGACCAGTCCACCGCAGGCGCGATTGTTCTGGCTGATGATGGATTGCGGCGCAAAGAAATTGCCCTGATTTCAGGTGCTGCGCATGAAGGGATCGATCTTCTTAATCCTCTGTATTATCTGAATAAGGCGCTGAACCCCGGGGCTGATATTCTGACGGGCCACATGGCGGAAATCCTGCCTGCAAATCCGGATGTGATCATTCTGGCGGATGTGGCTGATTTGCCCACAGGCGAGAAAGACGCCTTGGTGCAATGGGTGGAAGATGGCGGTTTGCTGCTGCGTTTCGCCGGGCCGCGTATGGCGGCAAGCGACCTATCCCGCACACGCGAAGACATTCTGATGCCTGTCCGTTTACGATCCGGCGGGCGAACCCTTGGCGGCACGATGTCCTGGGGCGATCCCCGTGGTCTTTTGCCCTTTGATGAAGCCTCGCCATTTTACGGACTGGCGATCCCTGATGATGTCTCTATCACCTCACAGGTTGTCGCCCAGCCTGATCCCGAACTGTCGGGCCGTGTCATCGCCGCGCTGGAAGATGGCACACCGCTTGTGACGCGTAAATCGCTGGGCCGTGGGCGGGTGGTGCTGTTCCATTCAACGGCCAATGCTGAATGGAATGATCTTCCGTTGTCCGGTCTGTTTGTCTCCATGCTGGAACGTCTTGCGGTGTCGGCTGGGGGGCTGTCTGATGACCCGGCTGATTTAGCAGGCACCACTTGGTCCGCCGAACGTGTGCTGGATGGTTTCGGACAGATCCGTGATGCAAAAGACCTGACCGGCGTTGATGGCGAAACCCTTGCAGTAGGGGCGATTGGGCCTGATCTTCCGCCTGGGCTTTGGCGCAATGACGACAAGGTGGTCGCCCTGAATGTCATGCAAAGCGGCCAGGCATTCACCGCCGCATCTTGGCCTGCGGGTACCCGGATTGAAGGTTTCGAAGGTGTAAAAGAAACCCTGCTTTCAGGCTGGCTTCTTTTGCTGGCGCTTCTACTTCTGTCCCTTGATGCGCTTGTGACATTGGCCTTAACCGGGCGCCTGAATACCCGGGGGACCCGTTCTGTTTCTGGATTGGTGCTGGCCCTTACCCTGACGGGTCTGCCGCAGGATTTATCTGCACAGGCCACACACCCCCCGCAGGATGACAGCCAAGCAATCGCGGTCACTTCTGATGTGACTTTCGCCCATGTATTGACCGGGGATCCGCAGCTGGATGAGATCGCCTATGCAGGTCTTCGCGGGCTGTCACGCGTTCTGATCTTGCGCACATCCATCGAACCGGCCCGTCCCGTGGGCGTGAATGTGGAACAGGATGAGCTGGCTTTCTATCCTTTCATCTACTGGCCCATCAGCCCATCACAGCCCGCATTGTCTGACACCGCAGTCACGCGCCTGAACGCATATCTGCGCAGTGGTGGCATGATCCTGTTTGACACCCGCGATGCCGGCATCGCGGGCACAAATGGCCCCAATCAGCGTAAGTTGCGTGACCTGGCTGGGGTGCTGGATATCCCCGCACTGGAACCCGTTCCCCAGGATCATGTGCTGACTCGCTCTTTCTATCTTCTTCAGGATTTCCCGGGACGCTATCGCAGCGATGATGTCTGGGTCGAAGCCAGCACCGGGGATGCACAGACCATCGAAGGCATGCCCTTTCGAAACCTGAATGATGGCGTGACCCCGGTGGTGATTGGCGGCAATGACTGGGCATCGGCCTGGGCGGTAACGGAACGTGGTCAATATATGCTGCCCGTAGGCCGAGGCTTTGCCGGGCGGCAACAACGCGAAATTGCGCAGCGTTTTGGCATCAACCTGATCATGTATGTGCTGACGGGCAATTATAAGTCAGATCAGGTGCATGTGCCTGAACTGCTGGAACGGCTGGGGAATTAACGCAATGGTGCAAAATATCCTCTTTGATCCGCTTTTGCCGCTGCCGGTACTTTTTGCGGCTGTGGGGCTGGCTGTTTTGATCCTTCTGTTCAGCACCTGGCAGAGGTTGTCCGGTTGGCTGATCCGGGGACTGGGGGCGTCGCTGATCCTGCTGGCCCTGGCTAATCCATCATTGCAACAGGAAGAACGCGAAACCCTGAACGATATTTTGCTGGTTCTGGTGGATGACAGCGCCAGTCAGGGTATTGGCGGGCGTCCAGACCAAAGCGAGGCCGCCCTTTCAGATCTGCGCCGCAAAACAGAGGCCCGCCAGAATACAGATATACAGGTCGTGCGTATAGGGGATGCAGATGATGATCGCGGCACGCTGATCCGTGGCGCGATCACCCGGGCGCTTGCCGACATTCCGGAAAACCGCATTGCTGGCATCGTGGTTATCTCTGATGGTGTTGCTCATGATGTAACCGACGCCACAGATCCTCCAGTGTCGGCGCCTATGCATTTGTTGCAAACTGGACGTTCCACAGATCGCGATCGTCGCCTTTCCGTCAAAAGCGCGCCAGGATTTGCCATTATGGGCGAAGCCATAACGCTGACCCTGCGCATTGATGATCTTGCCGCGACACCCACGGTCAACACCGATACTAGCGCCCCGCTGTCCATCGCGGTTGATGGCGAAGATCCAGTGACACTAAATGTGCCAATAGGGCGGGATTTCACCCTCCCATTTAGTCTGCCGCATGGCGGTATGAATACGCTGCAGTTCTCTACGCCAACAGAAAGCTGGGAACTGACGGATCGCAACAATCAGGCGATTTTGCGCATCAACGGGGTGCGTGACAGGCTGCGGGTGCTTCTGGTTTCGGGGGAACCCCATGCGGGTGAACGTGTTTGGCGGAACCTATTGAAATCTGACAGCACCGTTGATCTGGTGCATTTCACCATCCTGCGTCCGCCGGGTAAGCAAGACAGTGTGCCAACCAGTGAACTTGCCCTGATCGCTTTTCCGACGCGTGAATTGTTCATCGAGAAAATCGACGAATTCGATCTGATCATTTTTGATCGTTACAAACGTCGGGGCATCCTGCCGGGTACGTATTATGATGCGATGCGTGATTACGTGTTGAACGGGGGCGCGGTTCTGGTGGCGGCCGGACCGGATTACGCCTCTGTGGACAGTCTCTGGTATTCGGCGCTGTCTGACATTCTGCCGGGTGGTCCAACCGGGCAAGTCGTAGAACGTGGCTATCACCCCGAGGTATCTGATCTGGGTCAGCGCCACCCGGTGACCCGTGGCCTTGATCTAGGCTCCGATGACAATACGCCGCCCTGGGGGCGTTGGCTGCGTCTGACAGAACTGACAGCAAAAGACGACGCTCAGATCGTGATGACCGGCCTTGATACCCCCCTTCTTTTGTTGGATCGCGCGGGTGAAGGTCGCGTCGCCTTGCTCGGTTCCGATCAAAGCTGGCTTTGGGCACGGGGCTACGAAGGGGGCGGGCCGCAGGGCGAACTGTTGCGCCGTCTCGCCCATTGGATGATGAAAGAACCGGATCTTGAAGAAGAACGCCTGACAGCAAATCCGCGTGGTCAATCGATGCAGATCACCCATCAAAGCCTCTCTGATACTGTGGAAAACGTCGAAATCACGGCCCCCTCTGGGGATGTGATCACCTTGCCCCTGACAGAAAACATGCCCGGCCAATTCACCCAAGATTGGGATGCGCCTGAACCGGGTCTCTATCACCTGAAATCAGGTGATGCAGAAGCCGTGGTTGCGCTGGGCCCCGCTGCCCCGCGTGAATTCGTCGATACAATCGCAACACCGGACATTCTAGCGCCGCTCATCCGTGTTGCTAAAGGGGGCAGTTTTCGCGTGGAAAACGGACTGCCCGATCTGCGCACCACCCGTGCAGGCCGTCCCGCTGCCGGTCGCAATTGGATCGGATTACATGAACGAGGCGCAACCCGCACACTTGATATCACCCGTCAGCCGGTTTTGCCGCGTTGGGCCTGGCTGTTTCTGATCCTCTCCATCATCTGTACCGCATGGCTCTACGAAGGGCGACGTGTGTGAAGCCTGATTGGCCTTGTGATTGCTTTAATCTACGGGGTTCTTCTGCTCCGGATGATCTTCGGAATACCCTTTTGATGCCGTACAGTCAGACAGGTAAAACGCTGCTCTTTCACCTTCTTCAAATACTCCGGGGGAATCCATCGTAGATGGATGGGGGCAGGCCCCCTTACGGCATCAGGTCCACAATAACACGCTCTGTACTCCAACCGGTGGTCAGTGTTCTAGCCCGGACATATACTTGTATTACATCGGCCGGAATATTCACCCCAGACAGGCTGCGTGTGAAAGGCTGTTCATTCACATGTGGATGATGCAGCACGCGTGTGCCCAGCACATTTCCTTCTGCATCCTCAATCCGCCACCCGTCCGCGTAATCATCCCAGCCCGTATCCGCATGGCGCAGGGTGACACTGAAGGTCCAGTTGGTTGAAACGTGTTTTGCCTCAACCGCTTCAATGCGGGCATCATCCGCCAGCGCGGGGGTGGTCAGGGCGATAAGGGCGAAAATGAAATGGCGCATAAATCTGTCTCCGTTTGGGGCATTTTGACGTCAGGCGCCCGGTTTGACCAATCACTTGCATGTGAGTGTAAATTGGTTATATTATTTTACCAATTGATATCTCCGGGAGAGTCCCTATGCAAATGCCCAAGCCCGACGCCAGGGTCACAGAGCGCAAGGATCAGATCGTTGCCCGCCTGCGTGCGGCCCTTCCCAACTGCCCCGTGATCTCTGATCCCCGTGAACTGCATGCGTATGAATGTGACGCGCTGACAGCCTATCGCTGCCCGCCGATGTGCGTGGTTCTGCCCGGAAACACTGACGAAGTCTCGGTGGCGTTGCGGATCTGCCACGAAGAAAATACCCCCGTGGTGCCTCGTGGTGCGGGCACCTCTTTGGCTGGGGGGGCATTGCCAACATCCGATAGTGTCATCATCGGTGTCGCGCGGATGAACCGCTTCCTTGAAACCGATTACACCAATCGTTTCATCCGGGTTCAGACCGGGGTGACAAACCTATCCGTTACAGGGCAGGTGCAGGAAGACGGGTTCTTCTATGCTCCAGATCCGTCCAGCCAGCTTGCCTGCGCAATTGCGGGTAATATCGCCATGAATTCTGGCGGGGCGCATTGTCTGAAATACGGTGTGACGACGAACAACCTTTTGGGTGTCACAATGGTGATGATGGATGGTGAAATCGTTGAAATTGGCGGTGACTATCCGGATGCTGGCGGTGGTCTGAACCTTCTGGGGTTGATCTGTGGATCAGAAGGCCAGCTTGGCATTGTGACCGAAGCCACCCTGCGTATCCTGCATGCCCCAGAAGGGGCGCGTCCGGTGATGATCGGCTTTGACAGCAACGAAGTCGCCGGTGAATGTGTGTCTGACATCATTCGCGCAGGCGTTCTTCCTGTGGCGATCGAATTCATGGACCGCCCCTGCATTCGTGCCTGTGAAGCCTTCGCCAAAGCCGGTTATCCCGACGTCGAAGCCTTGCTGATTGTCGAGGTCGAAGGCTCGGAAAACGAAATCGCGCACCAACTTGGTTTGATCAAAAATATCGCGATGAGACATAACCCCGCTGAGTTCCGCGAAAGCACATCAGCGGCGGAAAGTGCCGCCATTTGGCTGGGTCGGAAATCGGCCTTTGGGGCCATGGGGCAGATCAATGATTACATGTGTCTGGATGGCACGATTCCCGTGTCGGAACTGCCCTATGTTCTGCGTCGTATTGGCGAGATGAGCCAGGATTACGGCCTTGATGTTGCGAATGTTTTCCATGCGGGGGACGGCAATATGCACCCGCTGATCCTGTTTGATGCGAATAAGCCGGGCGATCTAGAGCTGTGCGAAGATTTTGGCGCGGATATTCTAAAGCTTTGCGTCGAAGTGGGGGGATGCCTGACCGGAGAACATGGGGTTGGGGTCGAGAAACGTGACCTGATGGATCATCAGTATGCACCCGTTGATATCGAGGCGCAGTTGCGTGTGAAAGATGTTTTTGACCCGGCTTGGCTTTTGAATGCGGCGAAGGTTTTTCCGCTGTCGGCAACGGAAACACGGCGGGTGGCGTCATGAAACCTGTGAATGAAATTGA
>NZ_JBMYXF010000024.1:366-43408 GCF_049608145.1 Halocynthiibacter sp. | reverse complement strand
GATCGCAGCCCGTTGCGCTTTGATATCCATTGCGCCGAAAAGAGGGTGCAATTCTGTGTCCGGGGGCAGCTTGCCTTTCAACAGGTTTTCCGTGCGTCGGATCTCTCCTTCCCCTGGTAAAAAGGCGAGAACGCTACCTTGTTCGGTATTTAATGCGTCTAGGATCAAGTCAGCCGTCGCGTCTTCCAATCGCTGCTTGGCCGGGCGTGGCCGGGCCAGCCAGCGGGTTTCCACCGGATAGGCCCGCCCTTCTGATGTGATGACAGGTGCCCCGCCCAACATCAAAGCAACGGGTTCCGCATCCAATGTTGCAGACATCACGATCAATTTCAGATCTTCACGCAGCGCCCCCCGTATTTCACAGGTCAGTGCCAGACCCAGATCCGCATTCAATGATCGTTCATGAAATTCATCAAAGATGACACAACTGACGCCACTTAGTTCAGGATCACTTTGGATCATCCGCGTCAAAATGCCTTCGGTCACCACTTCGATCCGGGTTCGGGCGGACGTCTTGCTTTCCCCACGAATACGGTACCCCACAGTATCACCAGGTTTTTCACCCAGGGTCTCTGCCATACGCGCGGCGGCAGCACGGGCCGCAAGACGGCGCGGCTCAAGCATAAGAATGCGACCAGATGGAATGACATCAAGCAATGCCAAAGGCACTTTAGTGGTCTTACCTGCACCTGGCGGGGCCTGCAAAACAGCCTGCCCATGTTCGGAGACTGCGGTCAGAAGTTCGGGCAGAACATCATCAATAGGGAGGGCAAATGTTTTGGACATACTGGCTTATTGCCGCAGCAAACCGATGGGATCAAGCTTGTGTGTCACGTCACCGATTGCCATAACCGATAAAGGGGCCAAATGAGGGGGAAACGCCGATGGATATCGTGGATATGGCAAAGCGGATTGTAGCGGGGGAACGCCGGGCCTTGGCGCGTGCAATTACACTTGTAGAAAGCAGCCGTGCGGATCATCGCGCGCAATCACGGACCCTTCTTGAAACCTTACGCAACCATGCCCCTGAACGCCAGGCCCTGCATATCGGACTGTCCGGAACGCCAGGCGTCGGAAAATCCAGTTTCATCGAAAGTTTCGGCCTGATGTTAACCGGTCAAGCACTGAAAGTTGCAGTTCTAGCCGTGGACCCATCATCCGCACGGTCCGGCGGTTCTATTCTGGGGGACAAAACCCGGATGGAACACTTGTCACGTGATCGCAACGCCTTTATTCGGCCTTCTCCCAGCCAAACCGAATTGGGCGGCGTCGCCCGTCGCACCCGTGAAGCCGTCGCCCTGTGTGAAGCTGCCGGATTTGACGTCATCCTGATTGAAACCGTTGGTGTTGGACAATCCGAAACCACAGTGGCCCAGATGTCAGATCTGTTCATCTTGCTGATGGCCCCTGCGGGCGGGGATGAACTGCAGGGAGTGAAACGCGGCATCATGGAAATCGCTGATATGATTCTTGTGAACAAAGCAGATGGCGCCCTGAAAGATGTCGCAACCCGCACCTGCGCCGATTATGCAGGCGCCCTGCGTCTAATGCGCAAACGCGTCTATGATCCAGAAAACTTCCCCAAAGCCTGTACTGTTTCCGCCTGGGAAGGGCACGGGCTTGAAGCCGCTTGGGATGACATGAAGGCATTGGCTGACTGGCGTAAAACAGAGGGCCACTGGGCAACACGCCGTGCAGAACAGGCGCGTTACTGGTTCGAAGAAGAAGTGCGTCAAAGCCTTCTTGCACAACTTCAGACCAACAACGCCGTTGCATCGCGCATGAATACACTGGGGCAGGCCGTGTCAGATGGGCAAACCGATGCGTCGGCCGCAGCAGCAGAAATTCTGCAAATGTTAAAGATACAGCCCTAAAAATATGTCTTTCCGGTCGACTTTTACAAGATAAGGGTATTTAAATATATATTGCTGGCGGAAAACGGGCCGGACGGTTGACGCCCCCTGTGATTCCCATTATGAGCCAGCAGATGAATTTATGGGCACGGAGATTCCGCGGCCTCAACCGACCGCGGGCGGCCCACGCCCCTCTAAGACAAGGAAGACGCAAATGTCACGCCGTTGCGAACTGACCGGAAAAGGCCCAATGACTGGCAACAATGTCAGCCATGCTAACAACAAAACACGTCGTCGGTTTCTGCCGAATCTGAACGATGTTACTCTGCAGTCTGAAACACTGGATCGCGGCTTCCGCCTGCGCATCTCTGCTGCGGCTCTGCGTACTGTTGATCACCGTGGTGGTCTGGACGCGTTCCTTGCAAAAGCAAAAGACGCAGAACTTTCTGCAAGCGCTCTGAAAATCAAAAAAGACATCGCGAAAGCACAAGCTGCCGCCTGATCTTTATCAGAGACATCATGTATGAAAGCCTCGTCCTAGACGGGGCTTTTTGCATTTCGACCTGAACAGCGTGATCTTGCCGCACGGGCTTCACCTGTCTGCGTTTCTACAGTATGAGCAGTTCTATGACCTGCCGCATTCGCATCCTTGTTGCATATCTTCTGTCAGCCCTGATCATCATGACCAGCGGAACGATGGCTGTTGCACGGGGGCATGCAATGGCAGCCGGGCAAATCGTGATCTGTACCGGTTATACGATGAAGGTCATCGCGGTTGATCAGGACAATCAACCGATTGGGCCCGTTCAATATTGCCCCGATTGTGCCCTGTCCTTTATGGACATGACCCCGATCACCGCAATTACTGCGCAATCACCTTCTCGTGTCATAAAGCTGGGTTATTTCGTTTCAGCCCAAACAGAGCAATGCCAAGATTGCATCATAACGCAACAGGCACGCGGACCACCCCTTTCAGTGTGAATCCTCATATCTCCCGGGCATTGGCCCTTCTACTGAAAGTAACGACATGAAACTGAAAACAATTTTTGGCGCAGCCGCGCTTGCCCTAACGGCGCTTCCAGCTTTTGCGCAGGACATCATGGTGCATGATGCTTATGCACGCTCAGCCAGCCCATCTGCCATGGCAGGCGGAGCCTTTATGGAAATCATGAACCACACCGACACGGATGACCGCCTGATCGATGTCCGTTCAGAAGTTGCCAAACGGACCGAGCTGCACACACATATTGACGCTGGAAATGGCGTGATGCAAATGCGCAAGGTCGACGATGGCTTTGTGATCCCCGCAGGCGAAACACATATGTTGCAGCGTGGCGGTGATCACATCATGTTTATGGGCCTGAACCAAAGCTTTGTCCAAGGCGACCTTCTGAAAGTGACCTTCGTGTTTGAAAACGCCGGGGAAATCGAGGTTGAGATCCCGGTTGATCTGGAACGTCAGGCAGGTGAAGCTGGCGAAATGTCACATGGTGATCACAGCAACTGAACAACACTACGCCAGGGCCCTTCCGCAGGCTCTGGCATACGGGGGAACGATGCGCATTCTGTTTGTCTGTCACGGGAACACATGCCGTTCCCCCGCCGCAGAGGCACTGGTTCGGAAGATGGCAATAGATGCAGGCCTTGATCTGCATCTCGACAGCGCCGGCATATCAGCCGATCGTCTTGGGGCTGCCCCTACCCCCGCCATGCAAGATCTTGCACAAAAAGCCGGGTATAATATGGCAGGGCTAAAAGCCCGAAAGACCGCGCGCACCGATTACGAAGATTTTGACCTAATCATTGGTATGGATAATTCCGTTGTTGCCAAACTCATCACGGATCGCCCCGCGCAGGCCAGCACACGGATCACTGGCTTCATGCAATACCCGGATTCATCAGGGCCAAATGAAATCGCCGACCCTTGGCACACGGGTGACTACCCAACGGCCTTTGATCTTATTCAAAAGGCCGCCAAAGCGTTGATTGTTAAGTTGCAGTCAGATCAGCCGCGGCAGTAGACTTCGGCGGTCTGACCAAAGTTTTTATACCGCTGCCAAAAACTTTCATGGCTTGCGCGGTCAGACTGGCGCACTTCTTGCGCTTTATGGGGATCACGGAAAAACGACGCTGCCAGGCGTTGATCACCATTTTGCAGGGTCAGGTCGGCCACATCCTGGATACATCCACACAATTGTCGATTGGCCGCACTACGATCAGAAGAATTACACGCAGATTCAATGCTGCCTGAAAATGCAGAGGTAGAAGATGCAAGGGTGACGACAAGCGTCAGGGAAAGAAATCGTTTCATATTTTGCCTCGTTGTCTACACGGTGGGGCTTGTGCCCTCTGGGATATGTGCAAAGTCTTTAGAAAATATGACTCAATCTTTACAAAAATTCAATCCGTCAGATTTCGGCACCTTATGCCAACGGCTATTTCACGCCTAAAACCTTCATAACCGTATGTTTTTACGGAGTATCTCAAGGCGCGCCGGCAACTGACGACTGTCAAATTCGCTTTCCCGCACAAGGCTGTCAAAGTGATTCCGGATGGAATCGACACGACCCTTATCCCGGAACGCCAGATAGCTTTGACCAAGATAGATGACAGCCTGCAATGGCCCGAAAACCGTCACTGGTGCGGAAAACAATTTTTTCGAATCGAACAGGTAAATGCGCAACTTTGGATACAATTGTTCATGCAACTCCAAGATCCGGTCGATTTGATTAATCCGATGCGCCGCAGGCAAACCGTGATAATACCCTTCGGCGCGGGCAAACGTGGTGATTTCGGAAATCGGCATAGCGATTTCAAAATCTGACAGATCATTGCGCATCAGGTTCAATCGATCTTCTGCCGCACCGATCGCTTGCCGCGCCGTGCGCGCCAATTGCGGCGCATATTCCCATCGCAACATTTCATGGGTTTTCAGAACATCCGGAATCGTCGCGGGCACATGGCAGATTTTGTAACCTGCCGCTTCCTGATGCCACGCAAGGATTTGCTCATCGACCAGCGCCCTGGGTGCAGCTGTCATCTGAACCGTTGATGCCAATAAATCAGCCGTTCGTTCCGGACGTTCCGTCAACCCCAACAGCCAGTCCGCAGACACCCCCAACGCTGAGGCGCATTCAGCAACCACCTGTGCATTCGGCAAGCGCGCACCACTTCCACTGAGCAGTTGAGAGATTGTTGAACGATCCACACCAACCGCCAGCGCCAGGCTGCTACGGTTCAGTTCCGTAAGATCTAGCGCTTGGCTAAGCCTTTGACGAAACAGTAGCGCGCGGTCTCTTTTATCAGTTTTATACACCATTATTGAATAAATTCACATATGTTGGATTTTGTTTACCACTCACCAAATACCCTTATCAGCCTTCTAACGCTAGAAATATCCAATCGAATATTGGCAGGTAGTTATGGATTCTCCCAAGCGCACATGGACAAAAGCGATTCTCTGGCAGGTGATGGGCCTCCTAACCATGATGTTGGTTGGCTTTTTCTTCACTGGATCTGTGATGGTTGGCGGCGCGATGGCGTTGGTCAACGCCGTGATCGGATTGACCGTCTACATTCTGTTTGAACGCACTTGGAATAAGATCAACTGGGGTCGCATCCCTTTGGAAAGTAACAAATAATGAAAAACCAATCCCGAGGTTACAAATTTGTTGAGTGGCCCACGTTTTCTCTGATCATTCTTTGCTATGCACTTTGGGCTCTGGGAACAACAGCGCTGTCAGGCCTGTGGCTACCTCTGGGGTTTGTCGCAACAACCCTGTCTATCACACTGCATTCCTCCCTCCAGCATGAAGTATTGCACGGTCATCCGTTCGCCAATCGCCACCTATCCGAGGCACTGGTTTTTCCAGCTTTGGGGCTGTGCATTCCCTATCAGCGGTTCCGCGACACACATCTGGCACATCATCAGGATTCGATCCTGACTGATCCTTACGATGACCCTGAAAGTAACTTTCAGGACCCCGAGATATGGGCCGTATTGCCCCGCTGGAAGAAAATGGTTCTGACCTTTAACAACACTCTGGCTGGGCGCCTGCTGCTTGGCCCAGCGATTTCCATCATCAGTTTCAGTGTCACGGACTGGCATAAAATCAAGGCCGGTGATCGCACAGTTCTGATTGGATGGTTGTGGCATATTCCTGGGGTTGCAATGATCATCATATGGCTGACCACCCTTGGTCAGATGCCTGCCTGGCTTTATTTACTGGCGGCCTATTGTGGTTTGGCGATTCTGAAAATCCGCACCTTCCTAGAACATCAGGCACATGAGCGGGCCCGCGCACGCACCGTAATCATCGAAGATCGCGGGCCCCTTGCATTTCTCTTTCTAAATAACAATCTGCATGTGGTTCATCACATGCACCCTGCTGTCCCTTGGTATCGGCTATGGGATTACTATCGCAAAAATAAAGATCGGTATCTGGCGCGGAACGACGGGTATGTTTACCGGTCATACGCCGAGATTTTCCGCAAATATTTCTTCCGGCGCAAAGACCCTGTCCCACACCCGTTGTGGAAAAAAGACTAACATCCTCGACTTTACCAGTTCAGGCTGTCACTAAGCCCGTATGGAAGCATGGATCTGGATATCAATCGCAGCTGCATTTTCGCAAAACCTGCGCTTTATGCTGCAAAAACACCTGAAATCGACCAGTTTTTCGACCGCTGGCGCAACCTTTTCTAGGTTTATCTTTTCTGCCCCTCTCGTTTGTATTTTGATCCTGTTGTACGCCCGGTTCAGCGACCAGAGCCTGCCTGCGGTGCCCGGCACTTTCTGGCCCTATGCACTGATCGGTGGTCTCGCGCAAATACTTGCGACCATGTGCGTTGTGGCCCTGTTTGCTGAACGAAATTTTGCAGTTGGCATTACATTCAAGAAAACCGAAGTCGTACAAACCGCAATAGTTGGCTTTCTGGTTCTGGGTGAGGCAGTCACACAGGCCGGACTCATTGCCATTGCCATCGGTTTCTGGGGCGTCATCCTGCTGTCAGATCCCCCCACAGGCGGCAGCAAACACTGGAGCCAGCGTCTTTTCAATCGCGCGTCTGCCCTTGGCCTTGGATCCGGCGTTTTATTTGCATTCTCAGCCATCGGTTATCGCGGGGCATCACTGTCACTGGGCATCTCGGATGTGGTACTCAGCGCGGGCACCACATTGGCGTTGGTCGCCAGTTATCAGGCGTTGATCATGGCAGGATGGCTGGCCTGGCGTGAAAAAGGTGAAATCACAAAAGTTCTAAAACATTGGCGCGTCGCCGGGCTGGTCGGTCTGACGTCTATGATTGGTAGCTTTTGCTGGTTCGCCGCCTTTACGCTTCAGAACGCTGCTTACGTAAAGGCCGTCGGGCAAATCGAACTTCTGTTCAGTTTTCTGGCAGGTTTCTTTGTCTTTAAAGAAAAGACCAGCCCACGCGAACTTATCGCAATGGGGCTGATCACAGCTTCAATTTTGCTGCTTATTGTTGTGACTTAAAGCTGGCATCACGGATCTGCGCATCCAGTGGCCGTTCTCCGCCAAGGCGCAGGAACAGGCTTTCTTCATCGTCGTTGCGGAAAAACGGAACGCCCGGATCACGGGCGGCGCCACTTAAACGAATATGAAGTTCAGCCAGAACGACTTCGGTAATAAAGGGCAGATCAAAATGGCGCGCATCTTCTAGTCGGATCCATTGCAGCGCGGACAACTCATCCGACGCATGCGAAAAATCATCTATATCGCCCTGAATTGCGTTGGCATCCGCCATAAAGAACCGCGCATCAAAACGCCGAGGGCGCCCCGGAGGCGTAATGGCACGAAATACGAATTTCAGTGCTTCTCCCGACGGAACAAAGCCGGACGCAGCATAGGTTTCCCAATCAGCTGTGGGGGATTTCAAAGCGCCTGGCACGCCAAGGATCAAACCTGTTTCTTCCCAAAGCTCACGAATGGCGGCCACCTGAAGCGCCGCCACAAGTGCTGGATCTGCATCTTCTGCAAGACGTGCCTGGCAATCGGCAGATATTTCACCGGTAAGTGCAACATCTGCATCGCCTGCATCCACCGCTCCGCCAGGAAAGACAAACTTATTGGGCATAAACGCAGCTTTCGCACCGCGTTGTCCCATCAGAACCTGCGCATTACCGGCGTTTCCATCCTGTGACGGACGCACAAGAATAATCGTCGCCGCATTGCGGATTGCTGTTTTGTCGATGGTCATCATCTGTCCCCTGCGCGATTGGGCGCGTCAGTCACCAAACCCATGCATCCGCTTAGCCCATTGATAGCTGACAACAATACCCTTCAGCCTAGGCAACAGATACAGAGAAAGTCCAACACAACCAACTGTAAACAGCGTGGCCAGTGTCAGCGGCTCTGGACGGAAGGTTTCATAAAAAACCAGAATCAACGGTGCCATAAGGTGACCGACAATTAGGATAGTCAGATATGCCGGGCCATCATCCGCACGGTGGTGCGACAGATTTTCTTCACAGTTCGGGCAATTGTCCCGCACCTTCAGATACCCTTTAAACATAGGGCCTGAACCACAATTAGGACACCGACGACGCCAGCCGCGTAACAGCGACGGCTTTGTCAGACGCTCTTCCACATGGGACAAAGCAAGGGTGTCGCTTGTTGAATCTGTCATTCGCGTTTCCTCAGAGATCATAAGCTGACAGCCCTTATATGGTATTCCCAAAAGAATTGCGAAGTCGCCAATGTCGCAGGGGTTTGAAAAATAATTTCACTTTTTGCGACGGAAGTTTCCACCTGCTGCGTTTTACCTTGTGAAAGCGCCACGAAGACAGTGCAGGCGCTGCAAATGAAAGGTAAGACTATGAACTTTGCGAAGCGAACCTCTGACACCACACGTCTCTGGATGACAACTGGCGCAATTGCCGCCGGCCTGATGATCACAGCAGCCATGCCAGCAACTGCTGGCCACCACGGTGACCGCCCCAAGATCGAATTTTCCCAGGTTGATGCCAATGGTGACGGCCAGATCACTGAAGAAGAATTCACCACATTCCGCGCAGCAAAGCGTGAAGAACGCTTCAACACAGGAGACACAAATAACGACGGTCTTCTCAGCGAAGATGAGATTAAGGAAATGGGTGGTCGTCGCGCAGCCCGCCGTGCAAGCCGCATGATCGACCGTTTCGATGCGAACGACGATGGAATGCTTTCCATGGATGAAATGCCATCCGGTGAAGGCCGTGGCAAACACGATGACGAAGCTCGCGAAGGGTTCATGGATCGCTTTGACGAAGACGAAAACGGCACAATTTCCGAAGCGGAATTCGAAGCGGCAAAAGAACACATGGAAAGCCGCCGCGGACGCCACCACAACTGATCACGACGGAACGCCCCGGGCATTGGGCCCGGGGCCGATTGTAAAAGCATGCAGGCAGGAATAACATTCAGGGATGGCGATGCCTTTTGATTGTGACACCGCAGAAGATGAAACACGTTTGCTGATGCAGTTCGCATCTGGTGATCGCAACGCTGCGCGTGTGCTTACGCAGCGTTTTGCGCCGATTGCTTTGGGTTTTGCGATGCGACGGCTTAGCAATCGATCGATTGCAGAAGACATCGCACAAGAGGCCCTGCTACGACTTTGGAAAGTGTCCCGAAACTGGGAAGCCGGACGTGCCCGGATTTCAACTTGGTTATATCAGGTGGTTTCCAATCTTTGCGTTGACTGGTTCCGCCGTCAAAAGGACAGTGGCCAGAACACGGATGACCTGCCTGAACCCATGGCCCCTGCAGAAGATGGAGCCGAAGCACAGATGCAGCAAAACGCACGACGCAGCGCTTTGTATCAAGCTTTGGAAACGCTGCCGGAACGTCAGCGCATCGCGGTTGAGATGCGTCATATCGAAGGGTATTCAAACCCGGAAATTGCAGCGGTTCTGGGTGTTGGGGTCGAGGCGGTTGAAAGTTTGACAGCACGGGGCAAACGGGCCCTTGCGGTACAGCTTGCCGGAAAACAGGATGAACTGGGGTTTAATGATGACTGACAAAAAGCAAAAACCGCAGAACGCAGATGATGCGATGCTGGAACAGTTGTTTTCAGCTGCCAAACCCTCTGCTTCCGATCAACACGATACGGGTGACGACTTTATGGCACGCATGTTAGGCGCTGCCTTTGATGTACAGGATGACGTCGCCGGTCTTTCTGGCGAACCAATCATTCAGGCAGAGATACCCCGTCGTTCCGCCCTTGCAGCATTTCTTGATGCAATCGGGGGATGGCCTTCTTTATCGGGAATGGCTGTCGCTACTCTGGCTGGCGGCTGGATTGGCACCGTACAGCCTGTCGCATTTAGCGGGTTCAACCTGACAACCCTGGCCGATACAGAAAGTGTTGCGCTGGCTGAAGATTTTGGATTTGCGTCGGGCTTTGATGGCCTTCAGGAGGAGGGATAACATGGCTGAACAACGGGAAAACAACATCGCCCCCAAAGGCATGCGTCGCTGGATAAAGGTCGTCTTTGCCCTGTCTTTGTCACTCAACTTTCTCGTGATTGCAGCGGTTGGCGCCATGACGTTGCGGTTTGGGGACGACAAAGAAAGACATGCACGTGGCGGCAGCAATGCTTTTACGCTGATCCGCGCTCTGCCCGCAGAAGATCGTCGGGCCATGCGCAACATGCATGACCGCCAGCGCCCAGATCATGGAATGACCCGAAAGCAACATTCTGAGGCCCTGCTGGAATTGCTTCAGAGCAGCCCGTTTGACCGAGGAGCATTTGAAGATCTTCTGACCAGACAGATGCGTGAAGGCGGTGAACGAATGCGTCAGGGTGCTGTCGCACTGGCTGACGTCATTTCTGAAATGTCAGATGCAGAACGTGCCGCCTATGTAGAAGACATCATTCGTATCAATACGCGCCGTGATCGCCGCTCTCATTGATTGGAAGTTACGCAGCACTCAGATTAAAACTGACAGTGTTTCTACCCTGATTTTTAGATGCATAAAGCGCCATATCCGCTTGTTTCAATAGGCCTTCAGGATGTGTGTTCTCGCCTTCGCATTGCCCGCCCATGGACACCCCGATTGAAAGGGTCACATGTATTGGTGGCACATCAGGGCCCGCCAATACCGGCACTTCTTCGACCAAGCTGCGCAAACGTTCTGCAGCGCGACGGGCCTGTTCAATATCTGTGTCAGGCATTGCCACCAGGAATTCTTCCCCCCCGATACGGGCGACAAGATCAACATCTCGCATATTTTCCTGCAACCGCTTCGCCACCGCGCATAGTACCTGATCCCCGATCTGATGCCCCCAAGTATCATTCACCTGCTTGAATCGGTCGATATCCAGCATCATGACAGCAAACGAATTGCCGGAATTACGTGAATGATCGCTGATCCGGGCCAGATGCGTAAATGCATAGCGGCGGTTGTAAAGACTTGTCAGTGGATCCTGCATAGCCTGACGCAGGCGATCACGCACCGAATTTCGCAACTGATCCGACCGACGTTTTCGCACCGCAAGCGCATCAATCCTCAGCTTAAGTTCTTCTGCATCAAATGCACCAGACATCAGATCATTTGCACCAAGATCCAACGCAATCACGGCTTGCTGCGCAGCATCTTGGCGTAAGGCCATTATAATGCCCGCATGCCGCGTTGCAGGTCGGGATCGAAGTTCAGACAACAACCGCAAACCTTCATCCGGATTGTTCAGATCACCCGAAATAACAAAAATATCAGGCGTTTGGGCCGCTGTACCAACGGCAGTGGTTTCCGCGGGCGATCCTGGTGCAGGCCAAGCCAATGCATCTTCCTGGGCAACAACATTCACGCGATGATGATGGCCCAATGCACCCAAACCCGCTTTCCACGCAATACTGTCTCGGTTGTCGCCAACCAGTGCAACAATGGCTGGGTTGACAAAGACAGGTGTGGCTTCTGCAAACCCAAGTTCACGTGAGGTATCGTCACGCATCCGCAGTTCATTTTCGGTTTCACGAGCCCGCAAAAGGCTCCGCACACGGGCAAGTAAGGTCATCTCATCAAATGGCTTGGTCAGATAATCCTCTGCACCAGCACGTAAGGCGGTGATGCGGGCATCTTTATCCGTTTGGGCGACAGTCATCACCACCGGAATCCCGCGTGTCATCGGATCCTTGCACAGCGCCTCACATACGCTGGCCCCATTCATGTCAGGCAAATCGTGGTTCAGCAGGATCAGGTTCGGACGTTCCAGTCGCGCGATCATCAGCGCATCCCTTCCACTGTCCGCCTGAACAACATCATAGCAGGCCCCCGTCAGGCGAACCTTCAGCATGATGCGATTGGTCGCGACATCATCAACTATGAGGATGCGTCCTGCCAATTTTTTCCTCCTGCCTTGCTCGAATTCACTGTTCATCGCTTGTCTGTCAGAATACTTAAAAAATGCTTTAACAAGGGTTAACAAAATGACGATGACGCAGGAGTCCGCCGAGACAATTGGTTTACAAGCATTGGCATGGATTGTTGGCAATGAAGAGCTGCTGCCGGTGTTCCTTGGAGCAAGCGGTGCATCCCAGGACGATCTGCGCCAACAGGCTGGTAACACAGAGTTTTTAGGATCTGTGTTAGATTTTTTTCTGATGGATGACGCCTGGGTCACACAGTTTTGCGACGCCATCAACCTGCCATATGACACGGTGATGAAGGCCCGGATGAGTCTTCCAGGTGGCGAAGTTATTAACTGGACGTGATCAACTCACCAGAAATGGGTAACCCTTTTTCTGGTGATTCTCTGCCTATAAATCAACTTCGATCACCCCATCTGGCTTACCCGCGCGGGACTGACAAAGGATCACCGAGGTTTCCCGATCTTTATTGGATAGCACAAAATCGCGATGTTCCACCTCGCCTGAAATCAACCCGCATTTGCAAACGCCGCATAACCCATCTGAACATTTCACATCGATATGCACCCCAGCAGCCAGAATGGCATCCGTAGGGGATTCATCCGCTTTCACTTCAATGACCTTGCCAGATTTAGCAAGTTTCAGGGTAAAGTTGTGATTTTCATATTCCGGCGCTTCGGGCACGGCAAAATATTCCAGATGGCGTGCATCTTCCGGAAAACCGCCTGCTTTTGCAGCGTCCATAACGCCATTCATGTACGCTTCTGGGCCACAGGTATAGGTGTGCATCCCTTCACTATACTGCAAAAGTGCGTTCAGATCGGCACGCGTGTCTTCATCGGAAAAATGCAGATGCACCTTATCAGCCCATGGCATCTTTGGCAGATCCTTCAGAAAGCCCGCGTTTTCGCGTTTGGAACAAGAATAATGCAGCGCGAAGTCACGACCTAAGGCATGTAAACGATGTGCCATGGCAATCATCGGGGTCACACCAATGCCACCGCCCATGAGAAAGGTGAACTTTGCATCCTCTGCCAGCGGAAAATGGTTGATCGGGTGCGAGATGAAAACTTTTCGCCCTTCTTCAAAGATCCGGTGCATAAGTTTGGAACCGCCGCGCCCTTCGTCTTCGCGCAAAACCGCGATCTGATACTTGCTGCAATCCGCCGGATCACCAGACAGGGAATATTGCCGGAAAAACTCAGGCGCGACGACCACATCAATATGGGCCCCTGCCGTAAGCGGAGGCAGATCTGCCCCATCAGGCCTAGAGAATTCATATTTCGTGACGCCTGATGTCATTTTCTCAGCTTTTGAAATCACAACCGGTATCACCGGACTGTCAGCTTTGTCAGCGGTATAGATGTGTTCCGGCGGTGTGCCCTGTGCGCGACGTGTTTTATGTTCATCCGCGGTGATCATATCTGCGTAAGCTTCAATCCCAGCCTCACGATCCATTGGTGCGGGCCAGCCCCAGGGCGGCGGCGCAAGCGGGGCAGGGTAAACCGCCAGCGTCTGATCTTCATATTTCAGATCCAGATCTTTCTGCAGGGCACGTGAATTCACCGGGTGTGCTGGAGAGCGGTAAGCACCGTCATCTAGCATCTCAAGATCCCACCACCATTTTTTGCCAGAAACAACCTCACCATTGCCGACAAAGTCATCCAGTTTCGCCAACAGCTTTGCTGATCCCGGTGCCGTCATCGCAAGTTTGCGAAAGGGTTCTTCCTTGAACAGGCCTTCAAGGTTCCATGGACAGGTCTTCATGCAGCGCCCGCACATGGCCCCGTTTTTGTTGGTGATGCGGTAGGTTGTGCATTTCTGACTGTCGGATTTCCAGATCTCATAGCCGTTGAACATCAACTTTGGCCCGGCGGTGATGGCACCAGACGGACATTCGCGGGCACATTTGTTGCAAGCCTCGCAGAATTTCTGCAGGCCGAAATCAATCGGCTTGTCGTGGGTCATTGGCATGTTCGTGGTGACGACACCCGATTTCAAGCGCGGCCCTAGGAAAGGATTGAGAATGACTTCACCAATACGCGAAACTTCCCCCAGCCCTGCGAGAAGCAACAGCGGTGGATGTAAAACTTCATCATCCATCACACTATGCACGCGCGCCGTGTAGCCAAGACGACGAATGTGTTCAGCCAAAACGCCGCCCAACAAAGAAAACCGCAAATAGGCCCGCATGGATTGGGCACAGGCGATCCAGTCATCGCCAGATGCGCCTTCCATGGTTTCATGCCCCTGATCAATCACCATGGAAATGGCGTTGTCATGATATGGCGTGATCGCCTGCCCCGCGGCATCATGGGAATAATAGGCAAAATCAGGACAGGCCGAGAGGCCACAGGCATCGACGCCAAGCCAGTACAGGGCCGCCTTAATGTTGGCTGCGTTAGTGTCCGGGTTCAGGGTGGAGGGATGCACCTCTGCCGCCTCGCCATCCTGCAGCAAAATAAAGGCACCAAGTGAAGGGCGGAAGGCAAAGGCTGATGCAGATTTCCGCATAAAGTTGCCGTTCTTGGCCCCCTCTTGAACATGTTTCCCTAGGTCGCCAAACAGACTGCGCGCAAACATATTGGCACGTTTTGGCACGCGGGCAACGTTCACGGCGTCAATATAGGTTGTCGTGTCGTCTACACGTTTCAAGGTTTCAAACGGATGTGCGCCCTTGACATAATCACGCTTAGCAAATGGATCACGGTTCTTTGCATTCTTTGCTTGTTTTCCCAAACCCTGCGTCCAGGATATGCCACCGCTTTGCCCTGGTGCTATGGGTTGATCCGGCGCCATCTCCAGCGTGGTGGTCACAACGGAAATAGTGAAACCTTCACCAATGAACGGGTTCTTCAGTTGCCCATTTTCAACAGCTGCAAGGCCACTTTCCAGCGCCAGGCGATTTAGATGAACATCTGTCGCCGCCATAGAATGCGCCCGGGCATCATGACCCAGAGATCGGATATAACTGGCCAGCGTAACGGCTGTTTCCATCCCCCGTAGGGCCGCACGTTGTTCATGGGCTTCATGGATCCAATCGCTGCCGGCCTCATCCACACGTGGGTCGCGCTGATGATCATACATCAGTACAATCGCATGGGTATGATGGTGGCAATCAGGGTTCGGCGTGCGCAGCGCTTCGCGCAGGTTTGCCATCACCACATCCACCCCAGCAGCAAGCGTTTTCACCTGCATGGTTTCAAGCTTATGCTCCAGCCGATCCACATCCGGGTTCGACACGCTTTCGCCCAACCAAGCCCCCGGTGGAATCGCACAAACGCCAACCATGGGCGTATCACAGAAGTAAGCGAAACTTTTCAAATGATCGCTCCGGTCCTGCAAATCCGTAGGAATTTCTGCAATCTCTTTTTTCACCAAACCTTCGCGTGTTGCATCCAACATCGCCTGATATTCCTGCATCGCATTCACAATAGACAGGGGATCATCCGGACGACGAAACGACAAATCCGTCTGCGGACCAAGCTGATCAACCCCAAGGGCCGTTGGCACGCGTGTAAGTTTTTCCAGCGGGTAAGCCCCCTGATGGAACGGACGGTTTTTGTAGGAAAATAGCTTGCCCATGGATCGTGGTCTCCGGCTGGCGAATGGGGTGAAAATCAGAGGCGCTGCAACGGATCGTCTTCATCCGCCCGCAGTTTGACCAGAAGGGCACGCAGCGTACTGCTTTCATCCTTCGTCAGCTTGTCCTCAAAGTATCCGGCGTTTTGCTGCGCATGCTGGCTGGCCTGTTCCAGCTTATGTTCCGCATCAGGTGTCAGACCAACAAATGTCGTACGTTTGTCTTTGTCGCCGCCAATCCGCGCAATCAGCCCAGCCGTTTCCATCTGACGAAGTGCCCGGGACGTAGCAGTGCGATCGATCCCAACAAAATCAGCGATATCAGAAGGTTGCGACAAGCGCTGCGGCCCAGCAGCCAGCAAAATACACCAGGTGATACGGGTCAGGCCGATCTCTTTCAGACGCGTTTCAAAGCCACGTTCCAATAGGCGCGCGGTCACGGACATCTGATAGCCCAGCGAAGCGTGGAGGTCATATGTGTCACTCATGGTAATTGACAATGTCAACTTGTTTGATTCACGTCAAGAATTTTCTGGCATTACAGAAAGCCCGGGCCTAAGCATTCACAAACGAAAACGCCCACCAGGGCGACTAAGGAGGCATCATGGCACAAGACGTCGGGGCACTTTTATTCGATAAAGATGGTACGCTTTTTGATTTTGAGGGCACGTGGGGGCAATGGGCTGTGCGCGCATTGGCTGAAATCACAGCAACCCCAGCAGAGGCAAAAGCCCTTGGCGATCATATGGGTGTCGACGCCGAAACGGGGAAATTTCAGGCCGGGTCTGTGATCATCGCAGGCACCCCCCATGAAATCGTGGCCAAAGCCCGCGAACTGCGCCCCGACTTTGACGCAGATTGGCTTTACACAACAATCAACCGGATCGCGACCGAAGTGATCCCGGTCGAAGTCACCCCATTGCCACCTTTGCTGAAGACCTTTCGCGATATGGGCCTGAAGCTTGGCGTCTGTACCAATGACACGCTCGAACCTGCATATGCCAATCTGCAACACGCTGGTGTGCGTGAAGATTTTGATCTCGTCCTGGGGGCTGACAGTGGCCACACACCAAAACCAGCGCCGGATGGGCTGCTGGTTTTCGCAAAACATGTGGGTGTCGATCCGGCCCGCTGTGCGATGGTTGGCGACAGCCTGCATGATCTACAATCCGGCCGCGCGGCAGGTATGAAAACCATTGCCGTTCTCACCGGTGTCGCCCTGACAGAAGAACTGGCCCCCTTTGCTGATGTCGTTCTGCCAGACATCAGCCATATCCCCGCATGGCTGCAAGCAGACGCGCAAGACTAATACCCCAACACGCCCCCCGGTTGCGTGCCTTGAAACAAACGCAGGCAACCGGCAATTTCCCCTGCCCTTCCCTTCAAAATTCCGTTATCAGACCTATATTAGGTGCAGTAGTAAATGGATTAGGGAGCACAATGGCCGATTTTAACACGCAGATTCAGCAAAGCCAGCAACAGGTTTCAGAGGCACAGGCCCAGATCGAGGCAATCACAAGCCGCATCGAAACCGCCCGCGCAAAAATGAAAGCGGGGGAAAGTGACATCGACATTGAAAATGCATCGCTTGAAGATGTGCATTCTCATACGGAACTGATGAATTCTAACATCGCCGAACTCATCATGGGGCTGGATGACGTCACCGCTGGGTTCTCCAAAGAATTTGATGAAATGCGGACCAAAACCGGTTGGGAAACCTTCGTTGGCATTTTCTCAAAAGGCAAATCCGAAAGCATGCGTCAGGAACGGATGCGCACGGCATCTGTTGATGATAAACTGCAGGATCTGATTTCCAAATCTGATGTGATCGTAAAGCTTCTGGAAGGCCAGCTGAATGTGCTGAACGAACAGAAAGACAAGGTCTCTGCCAACCTGACCGAAACCCTAGACGAACGTGAAATGTCCGTGGGTGAACTTGAAACCCTCAAGGCGGAAATCCAGGGCATGGACCCGAAGATGATCGAACTTGAAAACAAAATTGCCGTAGAACAGGATGCTGCTGCGCGCACCAAACTGGAAACGGAACTGGCTGCACTGAACGAACGTTACAACGCGATGGTTCAAGAAGAACAGGTTAAGATTGCAAAATCCCAAACCCTGGAACGCTACATCGAAAAGGGTAAAACTTGGGTTGATTCACTTCAGAACCAAGCCGCGACCCAGATGGTTCTGATCAACAAACTGCAAACAGACACCAAACAACGTGTGGTTCTGTATGAAGCCCTGACAAGTTCTTTGAAAACCGCGCAACAACAAGACGTTGCCCACCAAATCAACGAAATCGGCGTCGAAACAGACCAAAAAGCCCAAACCGCCATGGCCGCCATCGGTTCTGCCACCAATCAGCGTATGGCCGAGATGATGGAAAAGCACGAAGATCACATGGTCTTTGCGCGCGAAGTTCTGGAAGCCAAAGCGAAATCTGATGAGCGTTTTGCACGTCGTTTCGAGAAGATCGTAGAGAAACACGATAAAAACCTCTACGGCGGATGAACTGGCGGAAGGAAGTCAAACGGATCGCCAAGGAACTTGTATGGACTGAATTTCTTGGCCCATTCGCCCTATGGGTGTTCCTCGGCATCCTGACAACCATGATACTTGGCGACATTTATTCTGGCGACAATCAGATCAGACGAATATTCGGTGTTCCCAATTGGGCTTTATTGCTTGGACTTGCAATTTCTTGGTGGATTGTATGGCTTGGATGGATGATGAGGCGAGACGATGACGAAAGCTAACCTCACCCGCGATCACAGTGACCTCTCGGACGGGCGGCTGGCACGGCGATATTTTGTGAAGTTTCAGCGGATCACCCGCCATCTGACACGGGTGGCGGCGGTGATGCAGCAGGAACGGGAGTATTCCAAAGCGGAAATGGCCGTGATGACTCGGTATCTGACCGGGCTGTCTTACACGTTCCAGGCGCTTTCGACCAAATATCTGATGACCGGGCGTGTCGGTGGCATGACCGCGGATGAGATGACGATTGACCGTCAGGAAAGCGGCTTTCCGGTGCTGGCCGAAATCCTACGCATGGCAACGGACGCGAGCCAAGCGGAAAACCATCTGCGCAACATGCCGTCCACCGAGGCGCTGAAAGATGATATGATCCGCCAGATTGTCGGTGATCTTTCGATCCCCACAAAGCTGCAATTCGCCCTATCCCAACGGCTGTACTATGAAGAATTGACCAAGGGGGAACTTTTCTGGGCATCGAATGATCCAGAGGCGCTTTGGCAGGGGAACATCAATGATGACCGCCGGGAATTCCTTGTGCATTGGGCGACATGGGACAATCAGGTGAACCTGCCGGTGATCTATTTGATGTCGGTTGAAGACAGCGGTCGCACGGCCCTGCCCAAAGACAGCCGTCGTTGGCCTGGGGTGCAACATCACCTGATGGCACAGGCGCTGAATGGGTTGAAACTGGTGACCATTGCCAAAGGTTTTGACCAGGATTTCGACGACCTGCATCCGAAACGCCTGCGTCGCATCCACATCGGCCCGATGTATTCATCTGCCTTCACCCGTCAAAATGGCCCGATCCGGGAAGTTCTGGAAAAGGCCAAAGCGCCTGCAGGCAATGACTGGGCTTTGGCCTGGACCGTTGAAGACCTGGAAAGCGAAAAAACCATGAAGGAGAAATCCGGCTGGTTTTCCACAGTTGATCGCGAGGTGTTCAAGCTGGATCCGTTTTCAGGACATGGCGTTGATACTGGGGCCACCCGTACCAAACGCGCGATCATCATGCCCGAACGCCCATTTCAGGTTCTGGATGATATGAAACCTGCAGGGTTCAACAGTGTTGAGAAATTTGTCGTCAGCGAAAAGGGCCGCGTGCTGCGGTATCGCTGACGAATTGATGCCTCCGGCGGGAGTATTTTCCGCAAGATGAAAAGGGGCGCAAAATTATGAGGAAAAAGTTATGAGCCATTCATCCGATCAAATGGAATTGCGCGAAGACGATATTCGTAAACATTATGAAGCTGCGGGCAATATGTTGGCGGGGATCGATCATACGCCGCGTATTGGTAAGGGGCGCGATGCTGCACCTGTTGCGGGTAGTTCTTCTGGTATTCCGACACGTCGCCGTTTTCGGTCTACTACGCCGGGCCTTGTGACGCGATCCACCGCGCGTCCCGAAGGGGTGCAGTTGATTGCGCGCATTGAGGGTCTGGGCGGCGAAGATGTGCTGACCAGCCCGCTTGAGGCAACGGTTCTGAATGACCTGCGCCGGGCGATTTCGATTGCTTTGGCTGTGGCGGAAAACTTTGGCGAGGCGACCGATCTGGCCGCCATGAAACGTGACAATCTGCAAGGCGCGTTGGGCGATGATCGCAAGGTCGCGTTCAGCGAACTTTTAACGGCTGAGGCCCTTGTCACCCTATCGGTATTCGCCAATGCCGCGTCCTTCCTGTTGGCCCCGCATGCGACAGAGGTCACCGCCGATATTGGTGAAGTCGAAGAGGTTCTGACGGACAATGGTCAGTTGGCTTTGCATGGTGCGCTTTGGGAACTGGATCAGGAACTCTCCGCGCTGACGGAAGAAGAAAAACTGGTCGCTACCGTCATGGCATTTTGTGAAAAGCTGATGGAAAAGGTTAGTCTGCGGGCGCAAAACGCGGGTAAACTGGATGCCTTCCACAATGCATCTTGGAAGGTCGAGGCCGACGATCTGACGATCGCTGGTTTCACGCCAGCGCGCGCCGCCAAGGGCAGCAAGTTGACCATGAGCTTTAAAAAACCCAATGAGGTCGTCGGGAACCACATCGCGAAATATCAGGCGATGAAATTGGCGAAAATGGTCATGGCCTATGACTTTGAACGCAAGCTGAACCCGTTTGCGGAACTGGGTGGTTTCATCTTTACCTTCATGGGCGATGGCAAACCGGGCACGGGCAAAACCACGCTGATCCAGATGATGGCGGGCTTGATCAATGATTACTGTCAGGTCGCGGGTTATCCGTTTCGCTATCAAAACCTATCGACCGATAATATCGATAGCTATCAGGGAAAGTCGGGCCAAAACGCCAAGGCTTTCATCAACAATGTGCTGGATCCCAATGTCATTGGTTTCGGCACAATCGATGATATCGACCAGTTGGCGGGCAAACGTGGGGATCGTCAGTCCTCTGCCGGGCAACTTGAGATCACCGCCGTTTTGATGGAAAGTTTCGCCGGCGCCAACACGGTTGTGCGCGGGAATTGTACCTTTGGGATGTTCTCGAATTACCCGGAAAACGTCGATGATGCGCTGCGTCAACGGGCCGGGGCGCGCTTCCTTGTGGATGGGCCACAGACGCGCGATGACTATATCGATATCCTGCATCTGTTGATGGGCAAGAACCATGACATCCCGACGGGTGACCATGAATTATTCGCTGCCCAAGAGATCAAAAAAGCCGTTGCTGCCAGCTTTGAGGGCCACGGAAAACCGCATGAGGAAGGCCTTTTGCGCGTATGGGACCAGACCGAAACACAGATCGGCGAGCTGGATACCATTGCGAAATTGGGCACCTATCTGAAGGCGATCCAGGAGGCCGATGAACGGTTCACGGGCCGTGCGATCAAGAACATCACGGACGCTGTGAAAGTGCGCGCGATGGACTTTGAATTGCCGGATGAATGGATGGAAAACCCCGATCTGTTCCTGTTTAAGGATTACAACACCAAGCTTGCGATGATTTCCGACATGCGCCAGCCGATCACCGTGGATATGGTCGTGCAAGAGATCAACCGCTACGCCGACAGTGAATTTCGCTATGCTGATAAGTCGGATGAGGTGGCGATTGAAAACATGGTGCGAGACTTTGGCCGGAATGAAGAAGCCAAACGGCGGTACCTGAAAGGCCAGATGTGATCTTTGCGTGCCACATAATTCCCGGGCTGCAAGCCCGGTTCACGCCCGACCCCGCCCCCCAGGGCGGGCGTGAAATACGCCCACCCTCGGCGCCGGGCGCGAACCTTTGTGGTGATCTGAAACGGAGCATCCCGGATGAGTGAGGAGAGAACGGATCGCTTCTGGCGAAAGAATAACCCCATTCTTTGGGGAATTATTCTGTCTGTTATTTTCATTGGAATTTATGGGTGGCTTGCCGTTCTCGAAACTTGCGGTGTTGTGTCCTACGAAAGCAAATGGCAGGAATTTCTGTCTGCAAGTCCAAATGAAATTGGCGATACGCTTGCCGGAATCTTTGGTGGCCTCGCTTTCTTGTGGATCATCATGACTGTCCTGCTTCAAAGCCAAGAGTTACGAGAGCAACGTCGTGAGCTACGCCAAGCACGTGGCGAGTATGAGAAGATGGCTAATGCGATGCAGAAGCAAGCAAAAGTGGCAGATCAGCAGATTTCGATATTGCAGCAGGAGCAGAGACAGCGTGATGAATTGCGTGCCGACAGACTCTTCAATCAAAAGCTTACATCTTTTGTTCAGAGCGTAATTGAAACGCCTTCCCAGGGGCTTCATTGGTGCTTTTCAAATGATATAATCGATGATGAAACTGGTGGGAATGGTCAGATACATGCCTTAAATTTATATCATAAAGACATGCATGATCAAACGGTCGATGAAACATTGATTGGTCTTCGCAGGAGATTGCCCGGGCTACGCGAGAGTTTGTGGGAATATACGCATACGAGCATCGATTATCGGTTGCCTGATTCACATATCGTAATCTTATACTTGGTTGCAAAGTTGGAAGACCTTAGTCGAATGAAAGCTGATATCTCTGATGCAGAACAAGAGCGTTTAGAAATGTTCCGCTTGCCTGAAATTGTGCAAGAACTACAGGAGCTTTCCTCTACTCCTCAATTGTGGGCGGATACCGAAAAATGAAACGACTGATCCAACATGGCCTGATGTTTGGCAATTTGATTGAGGTCTCCTCGCCGGCTCTGGTTGCGCGTTACAATCGTGCGCTGGAGAGTTTGACGGGGAAGACGACCAACCTCACGGATTTCCACATTGATATTTCCGGCTATTCCCCTGAGATCGGGGATGAGCTGGGCGATCATCTGTATCTGAACCACGGGGGCTGTAATCGGCAGTTTATTCTGCTGACCACGGATCAGAAAACCACACCTTTGTTGAACGCGAAATTTTCGACCTCTCGCGGGATTTTGCGCCAATTCATTGACCGCAATGAAAGCCAGCTGTTTGCCCTGACCACACGTGATGCGGTGGCGGGGGAATTGCTGAATTCCGTTTATGCGGTGTCCGATGCGCTGACACTGTTTGATATCCGCCAGATCACGATTGAGGCCGACACGACCGAAGCTCATGTGTCTGATGCGAACCGTCTGGAAGGCATGATCAACGAATTTCGCAACACAGATGACGGCTGGCTGGATGATGTATTGATCGCGAACATGATCACGCTAGCCAAGAAAACCGGCGATGTGACGCGCCAACCCATCACCCTGAAAACCCCTACATTTAAACAGGAAAATTTCTGGTCTGCGCATTTTGGCGGGCTATATCTGTTTCAGAATATGGATCATCCGGCGTTGATTTCGCGGCTGGACAAAGTGGCGCTTGGCAATAAGCTTCCGATCAAGCATGTGTTTGATTTTGATAACAGAAACCAGATCGCAAAGTTTCTGGAATATAACGACCTGGTCGAACCGATTGTGAAAGCCCGTGGTGTGGATGCAGCCGCGATTTTGCAACAGAAAATGGATTTCATCGTGGTTGATGTGGCCGCTGACGCCGGCGAGGATCTGACAGGCGCCACGCGTCGTGACATTCGCGCACTGGCACGACGCTATGGCGCGGACCTGCCGAGAGAGTTCCATGGTCTGGCCGATCTTCTGCGTTGGGCCAATGGTGCCGGGAAATGGCCTAAAATCACGTCAGAACACCCCGCCTATTTCTATACGCTGCGCGCCCGCAACCACGCGGACCGTGATCTTGTGAACATGTTGCTGGCGGAACTTTCGCCCAAAGACATCCGCCAGTTGTTCATCTGCCACAAGGAACGGTTCTATGCCGATTACATGTCTTGGCCCGACGCCAAGAAAGGATATGTGGCAGACTTCCTTGCGCGTGATTATATGGTAGATAAGGCAGGTGCCCGCGCGGCATTGTTTGGTGGCGAAGAACCAATGACAGAACCCACGCGGCCGCAGGTGGCACGCCAGAAATTTAACGGCCCTTGGGGCAGCGCAGTTTAAGCAAGGGAGACAGAAATGGGATTGATCAGACTGATTATTTTCGGCTTTCTCGGCATGACCGTAGCCTATTACCTTGTGTCCTGGTATTCCCGTTCCGTGCGCCTGGAACGCCTTGAAAAAGACTGGGACGCTGACCCGCAAGGCGATGACGCCGCCCGTCAGACCCATATCGACGCGGGGATGGCCGCTTATGAAAAGGGCTTCCGTAAGAAGCTGATTTTGCTGATTTATGTTGTGCCGGTGATCCTTGTCATCACCGCCTTCTATGTAACCAATACAGGTTGAGGGACCAATGCTGGACAGAATTAAATTCGGACTGAAAGTCCTTCTGATCGTAATTATGGGTGGGTTTTTTCACTACGTTTTACCGCAACATGATGTGGTGCGCGTAACCTCAACCGAGATCATTCGGCAGGATTTTTCTTGGTATAACAGAATGTTCTATGCGCAGGCAGACAGTGGCAACATCGAAGGCACCAATCGTGATATGCGCCTGATCAACACAGTGCGCCGCAAGACATGGATCTGGGGATTTTTCCGTCGAGAATCTGAAGAAGTGATGGTGTATCGCAATGAAGACACGGGCTGGATCTGGCCACCATATTTCAAGTTTGACAGTTCCAACCTACAGGCGGAATCTGCGGCGTTGGCCGCATCCGGCGGGCAGGAACAATGGGCTGTTATCACGCACTATGGCTGGAGAAACAAACTGCTGACAGTGTTCCCCAACGCCGTTTCCATCAAACCTGTGGATGGGCCAAATGCGCCGACTTATCCAATCTTCAACATCTTCTTCTTCAGCTTCCTGATTATTGCCTGGCTGTTTTTGCGTGCTGCATGGCGACAATTCCGGGAACGCAATCTGGATCCGACGTTGAACGCGATCGATGAACATGTGGATGCGGCGCAGGATCGCGCCCAGGGTGTCTGGGGCCGGTTTATCGGATGGCTGAATACCTGGCGCGGAAAACCTCGCGGGTGAAAATCCACATTTGAAATTCTGAAATGCATCAAAAAGCCCCGCCAGAGCAATCTCTGGCGGGGCTTTAATTTAGACCTATTTATCCGACTATTCGCCGTAAGGGATCCAGATATTTTTGACTTCTGTTGCGGCCTCTAGGAAGGGGCGCATATCCGGATCATTCCAGTCACGTGTTTGGGCGTTGTTGACCCAAGTGCGTTTCAGATTACCTGCGGACCGGGCCTCGATATCAGCTGAGATATTGCTTGATGAGAAGCTCCAGACCGCATCGACATCCAGATGATCCGCCAGGGTTTTCGCAAGCTCTGCGTGATCACCGGTGATGATGTTCACCACACCCGCAGGCACGTCAGAGGTTTCCAGCACCTGATAGAAATCCGTCGCCGCCAGCGGGAAGGCATGAGAGGCGACCGCAACGGATGCATTCCCCATCGCCATGGCGGCGGCGGTGGATGTAACAAGGCCCAGTAGAGGTGCGTCATCGGCGCAGAGAATGCCAATGGTGCCCACGGCTTCTTTCATCGCAAGCGCCACGCCACGGATCGGCACGCCGTGGGCTTGGCCGTCGTATTTGTCGGCCCATGCGGCTGCGGTGAACAGTGCACTGACAGAGGCTTCGACTTCGGCGGCACCCGTTTTTTTACCCGACATCGCATCAAGGCGGGCAGCGAATTCATCCGCACGGGCAGAGAGGTTTTCACCGACATAATACAGGATCTGCGCCCGTAGATGGCCTGTGGTTTTGCCCCATGTGGAACGCGCTTTTGCAGCGGCCTCAACAGCGTTGCGAATGTCTTTGCGGCTGCCAATGCCGACATGCCCCAGCAGTTTTCCTTTAGGTGACCAGATCGCCTGAGATTGCCCCGCATCCGGGCGTGCCTGCTTGCCACCGACATACATTTTTGCGGTGCGGTCGATTACGTCCTCTGCGCTGGCGGTTCCTGCAGCATGGGGCACGACGGGCACGAGTTTTTTCGCGAAAGAAACAGGCTTTGTGTAGGCTGTAAGGCCTTCCCAACCGCCTTCACGACCAAAGCCACTTTCTCGTACACCACCAAAACCGGCAGCAGCATCAAATAGGTTGGTAGCGTTTGTCCAGACCACGCCTGCTTTCAGCTTGGGCGCGATATCCAACGCAAGGTTCACATTCTCTGTCCAGACCGAGGCCGCGAGACCGTAACGCGAATTATTCGCGACTTCTACAGCTTCCGCTGGTGTGCGGAAAGTTGTGCCAACCAGAACAGGGCCAAAGATTTCTTCCTGCATCAATGTGGCTGCCGCGTGCAGCCCAGTGATCAAGGTGGGCGGGTAATAGCATCCGCCGTCTGGTAGATCACATGACGCCTGAAAAACGTCACCCTCATCGCCATGCGCGTTTACCAAATCGGTAATGCGGGTCAGTTGGCGTTGATCGACAATCGCACCAACATCGATGCATTTGTCCAGTGGATCGCCGATGCGCAGTTTATCCATGCGGGCGCGCAGTTTGGCGTAGAATGTGTCAGCAATCCCTTCCTGCACCAATAGGCGGGAGCCAGCACAGCAGACCTGACCCTGGTTAAACCAGATCGCGTCCACAAGCCCTTCAACCGCACTGTCGATATCCGCGTCATCAAAGACGATGTAGGGAGATTTTCCGCCCAGTTCCAGGGTCAGCGCCTTGCCAGAACCGGCGGTCAATTCACGAATGCGGCGGCCAACAGCGGTGGACCCCGTGAAGGCGACTTTGTCCACGTCGTCATGGGTGACGATGGCTTCGCCCGTGGCGCCATGGCCGGTGACGATGTTGACGACACCGGCAGGAACACCCGCCTGCTGGCAGATTTCAGCAAAAAATAGCGCGGTCAGCGACGTGTATTCCGCGGGTTTCAGAACCACGGTATTGCCCATGGCCAGGGCCGGTGCGACTTTCCAGGCGAGCATCAACAGCGGGAAGTTCCAAGGGATGACCTGACCACAAACACCCAGGGCCGTGCGGCCTTGCATTTCCGTGTCGGCCAGCTGCGCCATGCCCGCGTGGTAATAGAAATGGCGTGCCACCAAAGGCACATCGATGTCGCGGCTTTCCCGGATTGGTTTGCCGTTGTCCATGGTTTCCAGCACCGCGAGAATGCGAGAATGTTTCTGCACAAGGCGCGCTATGGCATAAAGCACTTTTGCCCGTTTATGCCCGGATGTTTTAGCCCAAGCAGCCTGCGCTTTGCACGCGGCCTTCACGGCGTCGTTCACGTCGTCAGTGCTGCCTTCAGACAAATCCGCCAGAAAGGTGCCATTCGCCGGATTGTGGCTTTTGAAACCGGCGGTGGCGTCTGTGAATTTACCATTGATGAAATGGCCAAAGGAATGCCCGTGACATTCCAGCCAAGCGAGTGCTTCTTTATTGCCTTCAGGGGCCGTGCCATAATCCATAGTGTTGAAAATCTCTGCGATGGTCATAATTCTGTCCTTACCCGATGGCATGGCGGTTGGCGGCGGAGTAGCGGCCGGTGAGGTGATGTTCGAGTTGGCGTTCAATATCGCCCAACAGCGAAGACGCCCCAAAACGGAACAGGTCAGGTTGCAACCAACGATCACCAAGCTCTTCTTTGATCAGAGCAAGATAGGTAATCGCGTCTTTCGCTTTGGAAATACCGCCTGCAGGTTTGTAACCCACGCGAAACCCGGTCCAGTCGTAATAGTCGCGGATCGCACGGATCATCACAAGGCTGACAGGTAAGGTGGCGTTGACGCTTTCCTTACCGGTGGATGTCTTAATGAAATCGGCGCCGGCCATCATGCAAATCTGAGATGCGCGCGCAACATTGCGCAAAGATCCAAGCTCGCCGGTGGCTAGGATCGCTTTGACATGGGCGTCACCACAGGCGCGGCGAAATTCACGCATTTCATCATACAACGCCTGCCAATTCTGGGTCAGCACATGGCGGCGGGAAATGACGATGTCGATTTCCTCGGCACCGGCTTTGACGCTTTCTTCAATCTCGGCAACACGCAGATGAAACGGCGACAGGCCCGCAGGGAAGCCGGTAGACACCGCAGCAACAGGGATGCCTGTACCTTTCAAAGCGGAAACAGCGGTTTCAATCATATCGTGATACACGCAGACAGCACCCGTTGTCAGACCCGTCATTCCGAGATCAGACAACATGCCTTTTGAGACGGGCTGACGCGCCTTGGCACAAAGACGGCGCACACGGCCTTCGGTGTCATCGCCGGACAGGGTTGTCAGGTCGATCATGGAGACCGCTTTCAAAAGCCAGGCCGCTTGGTAATCTTTCTTCACGGACCGACGGCCAGGCAGAGTGGCACAGCGACGTTCCACAGCAGAGGTATTCACCTGCACGGCCAGAACACGATCCAGATCAAGGTCTGTGCCCGGGTTACGGGGTTCATGCAACTGGGGCAGGCCCGCCTCAGTTGTGGAGAGATCAGTTGCGGTAGATGTGACTTCGGTTTGCATTTCAGGTGTCTTCCCTGGCAAGGCGTAAAGCGTGAAAATGTCATGACAGCGCAAACATTGCAAGCTGACAGCGAACAGGCCGACGCCTTTCTGACTATTTGGTCAATTCTTCTGGAAATTCCTGCATCTTGCTTCCTTCGTGGGCGAAATCGTGTATGGAGAGGAAAATTCACCCTCTCAGGAGAGCTGCCATGTCCTTCGATCGTTCCCTCAAGATTGCCCCATCGATTCTGTCCGCAGATTTTGCAAATTTCGGCCAAGAAATTCAGGCTGTAGAAGCCCAGGGCGCTGACTGGATCCATGTAGATGTGATGGACGGCCATTTCGTACCGAATATCACCTTTGGCCCCGACACCTGCAAAGCAATTCGCCCACATATCAAGACTGTGATGGATGTGCATCTGATGATTTCACCGGTGGATGCCTATATCGATGCTTTCGCTGCATCAGGTGCAGATTACATCACTGTGCATGTCGAAGCCGGCGCGCATACACACCGTACCCTGCAGGCCATTCGTGGCGCCGGGGCGAAAGCTGGCATTGCGCTGAACCCGGGCACACCTGCATCCGCCGTCGCACCCTTACTTGACATGGTCGATCTGATTTGCGTGATGACCGTAAACCCCGGTTTTGGCGGGCAAAAATTCATCCATGGATGCGTCGAAAAAGTTGCGGAACTGCGGTCTATGATTGGCGATCGTCCGATCCACATTGAAATCGACGGTGGCGTGACACCTGAAACGGCACCTCTGGTGCGCGCCGCTGGTGCAGACGTTCTGGTTGCTGGCTCTGCCGTGTTTAAAGGTGGTTCAGTCGAAAACCCGACACCTTACGGCACCAATATCAGCGCGATCAAAGCCGCCTGCAAAAGCTGAAGGATCCGAACGGATCCACATGAAACCTTGCACCGGACCAGAGCCGGTGCAGGGTTGATCAAATATCAGGCGCGTTTGCTGGCGATGTCGGCGACGCCCAGAACTTCAAGAACTTTCGCCTCAATCCCGGACGCATTCAGACCCGAAGCTTCATACATCGCGTTTGGCGAGGCGTGATCTTCGAAGACATCCGGCAATGTCATAGACCTATATTTCAAACCACCATCCAATGCGCCTTCATTCAGAAGCATCTGCGCCACGTGACTGCCAAAGCCGCCAACAGAACCTTCTTCTATGGCGATCAGCGCTTCGTGGTTTGTCGCAAGATCAAGGATCATATCCTTGTCCAAAGGTTTGGCAAAACGTGCATCAGCGACCGTCGGCGTGATGCCTTTTGCAGACAAGGATTCGCAGGCTTTCATCACCTCTGACAGACGGGTGCCAAAGGATAGAATTGCGACTTTTGCGCCTTCCTGCACGCGACGTCCCTTCCCGATTTCCAGAACTTCGCCGCGTTCAGGCAGATCAACGCCCACACCTTCGCCTCGCGGATAGCGAAAGGCAATCGGGCCAGTATCATGGGCGGCGGCGGTGGCCACCATATGCATCAGTTCGACCTCATCCGCCGCGGCCATCACCACAAAACCCGGCAGGTTCGTGAGGAAGGCTATGTCAAAACTGCCCGCATGGGTCGCGCCGTCATTTCCGACAAGCCCTGCACGGTCGATGGCAAAGCGCACGGGCAGGCCCTGCACCGCCACATCATGCACCACCTGATCATAGCCACGTTGCAAGAAGGTCGAATACATCGCACAGAATGGTTTCATTCCGCCAGCGGCCAGAGCGGCTGCAAATGTCACCCCATGTTGTTCGGCAATCGCGACGTCAAAACACCGGCTGGGATATCGTTCTGCCATCAGGTTCAGACCAGTACCATCCGGCATCGCAGCGGTCACAGCGCAAATTTTATCATCTTCAGCGGCATGTTTCACCAAAGCATCGCCAAATACTTTTGTATAGCTTGGCGCATTTGAAGGGGTCTTTTTCTGTTTACCCGTCAATACGTTAAACTGCGCGGTCGCGTGACCTTTGTCAGCGGCCATTTCAGCCGGACCGTATCCTTTGCCCTTTTTCGTGGTCACATGGATCAGCATCGGCCCCGTCGCGCGTTCATGCACTGTACGCAGAACAGGCAGCAACTGATCCATATCATGACCATCAATCGGACCCACGTAAGAGAAACCAAGCGCTTCGAACAAAGTGCCGCCAACGGTCATACCTTTCAGCATATCTTTGGCACGTTTCGCGCCTTCGCGGAACGGTTCGGGCAGCAGGCTGACTGCGCCACGGGCGGCTGATTTCAACTCTTGGAACGGTGCGCCAGCATATAGCTGGGACAAATAAGATGACATTGCGCCAACAGGCGGCGCAATCGACATTTCGTTGTCATTCAGGATCACAAACAGACGTTTGCCCAGATGTCCGGCGTTGTTCATCGCCTCATAGGCCATGCCTGCAGAAATCGATCCATCCCCAATCACCGCGATCGCATCGCCCAGGCCATGATCCGGTGCCCCCCCTAGATCGCGGGCAACTGCAAAACCCAGAGCCGCAGAAATCGAGGTCGAAGAATGCCCGGCACCGAACGGATCATAGGCGCTTTCGGTGCGTTTGGTGAAACCAGACAACCCGCTTTCCATACGCAGGGTGCGGATACGATCACGACGACCGGTGATGATCTTATGCGGATAACATTGATGGCCCACATCCCAGATCAGACGATCCTTAGGCGTGTCAAAGATCGCATGTAGTGCAACAGTCAGTTCCACCACACCAAGACCAGCACCCAGATGGCCACCGGTTTCAGAAACGGCCGAGATCGTTTCCTGACGCAGTTCATGCGCCAGTTGCTTTAACTCGGCATCGGACATGGTCTTCATGTCCGCAGGGGTTTTCACCCGGTCAAGCAGCGGTGTCTGAGGGCGTGGATTTGTGTCTTCGCTCATGGCGTTTATCCTGATGGATTAGCTGTCGCGGGCAATAACGAACTCTGCCGCCTGGCGCAAGTTTGCGGCTTTGTCACCATAACCGTCAAGGGCGTCACAGGCTTCTGCGACAAGGTCACGCGCACGGGTTTTCGCACCATCCAACCCCAGAAGGGATACAAATGTGGCCTTGCCCGCGTCCGCATCTTTATTCACACGCTTGCCAGTTTTCGCCGCATCACCTTCCACATCCAGGATGTCATCGGCAATCTGGAAAGCCAGACCCAGCGCATTGGCGTATTGCCGCAAAGGTTCGCGGTTGCGTTCGGCCATGATCGCACCTGCCTCAGCGGACCAGCGGATCAATGCACCGGTTTTGTTGCCCTGCAGTTCAGTGATTTCATCAAGGCTAAGGGGTGTTTTGGCGGTTTCAGCGGCGATATCCTGTGCTTGGCCAAGAACCATTCCCCGTGCACCCGCGGCCCGGGCCAGTTCTGTCACAAGGTTCAAGCGCACGTTCGCGGATCCGATTTCAGCCCAGGTCAGCAGTTCAAACGCCAACGTCTGCAACGCATCCCCCGCAAGGATCGCGGTGGCATCATCCCATTTCACATGCACCGTCGCACGGCCACGGCGCAGATCATCGTTATCCATTGCAGGCAGATCGTCATGCACCAGAGAATAGGCATGCAGGGCTTCAACCGCAGCGGCGGCATAGACAGATTGTTCGGGGGCAATCTCGTACAGACGCGCGCTTTCCTGCACGAGAAACCCGCGCAGGCCTTTGCCGCCATCCACCGCATAATGCATCGCAGCATTGACCGGCACAGAATGCAGCCCATGCATCACGGCCTGCAAACAGGCCTGCGTGCGTTGTGCATCTTGTTTTAACTGTTCCTGAAACACTTAAAGCGCCTCGGTGCCCTGTGCGGCCCCGTCTGGACCAAGGGTGATTTTGGCCACTTTTTCTTCAGCTTCGCGCAGTTTGGTTTCACAGTGTTTCTTCAGTTCCGCACCGCGTTCATACAATGAGATCGACTGATCAAGCGGCACATCACCCCGTTCCAATTGGCCAACAACGCCTTCCAGCGCGGCCATGGCCTCTTCAAAACTCATCTCGGTAACGGCTGTTTCGCTCATGTCGCGTGCTCCATCAATTCCTGTACATGGGCGGCGCATGCCTCACCCAGGGCTTTCAGATCATAACCGCCTTCTAAGGTGGACACCACCCTGCCCGCGCAGACCTTTTGCGCCACCTGACATATTTCACGTGTGATCCAGGCGAAATCTTCCGTCTGCCAGTTCAGCCCGGCCAGAGGATCACGTTCGTGGGCGTCAAAACCGGCGGAAATGATGATCAACTCTGGTGCTTCGCGTTCCAACATCGGCATCACACGATGCGCCCAAGCCGCACGCATTTCCACGCTGCCCGTACCACTTTCCAATGGGATATTCAGCATCTGCCCGTGTGCGCCACGTTCATTGCGCCCGCCAGAGCCAGGATACAGAGGCATCTGATGGGACGACACAAAGATTGCGCGCGGTTCATTCCACAACAGATCCTGGGTGCCGTTGCCATGGTGTACGTCAAAATCCAGCACCGCGACTTTATTCAGCCCGTGATGATCCAACGCGTATTTCGCGGCAATCGCCGCATTGCCGAACAGGCAGAACCCCATAGCCGTTTCAGTTTCTGCGTGATGACCAGGCGGGCGGCTGGCGACAAAGGCATTGCCGGCCTCCCCATTCAGAACCATATCAACGGCGCGCGTCACCCCACCAACACCACGCAAGGCCGCTTGATGCGATCCGGGCGCCATATGGGTGTCACCATCCAACGTATTCCAGCCACTTTCGGGCACTGCGCGTTCAATACGATCAATATAATGTTGCGGATGACACCGTAAAATGTCCTCCATCCGCCCCAATGGCGCGTCCTCAGCATGCAGGTCATACCCAGCCAACACGTCACGGATGATCTCCAGACGCGCCACCTGTTCCGGATGCCCCGAAGGCGTGACATGCCCGTCACATTCCGCATGTGTAATAAATGCTGTCTTCAATATCGTATTCCCAGCGTTTTCAAGAACATCTAATTAATGGCACCTGTAGATTTCGCAATCGCCCTCAATATTTCTTCTATATTTTCGGTATGCCCTGTTGTTGCCTTGACACTCAAAGTCACCTCTTGCGCAAGAGCACTAGTATCTGACTGGGTCTCTTTCATCGCGCTCAATATGTCAGCGATATGATTGCCACCAACATACCCAACCAAACCGACAATCAAGGTAATAACAACTGCCGTGGCAGCGATCATGCGAAACAAATATCTCGTATATTTATCGACGACATTTTCCTGCTCTATCGCTTGCTCTATGCGACGCTCCAGTACAGAAATCATTTTTTCGTATTCAATTTTGGTATGCGCCAGCTGAATCGCTATTTGATCCACATTACGTGAGACCGATCCATCCGAACCCATACGTCCCTTATCAAACCCATCGTTCATAATACCCTCCCGACAATACCACCCAATAATACCACACAAGGCGTGTCAGAACTATATTCCTGAAGCGATATCAATCCGGCGCCAACATATACCCTTCACCGCGCACGGTCTGAAGGTAGCGCGGTTGTTTCGGGTCAGCTTCGATCTTGCGGCGCAGACGTGTGATTTGCACATCAACGGCCCGTTCCTGCGCCTGTCCACCGGACCGACCTAGATCTTCGACCAGTTGCGCACGGCTGACAGCGGAGCCGCTTTTTTCTGAAAAGATTCGCATCAACTGGCTTTCCGTCGCGGTCAATCGCACAAGCCCTTCGCCCTGCCACATCTCCCCCCGGTCCACATCGTAGCGCACTGGGCCAAGGTTTAGAACCTTTGGCCCCTGATTTTGCGTCTGTTCTGCCGGCGCGCGTCGCAGAATTGCATTTACCCGCAACAAAAGTTCGCGCGGCTCAAACGGTTTCGCAAGATAGTCATCGGCGCCTGCCTCAAGCCCCTGAATACGGTCTTCTGTTTCGCCCCGCGCTGTCAGCAGAATAATCGGCGTTTTCAGTGTATCACGTAAACTGCGGGTCAGCGTGATGCCATCTTCGCCCTGCATCATCACATCCATAATGATCAGGTCAAATTCCAACCCCGACAGAATTTTGCGTGCATGCGCGGCATCCCGGGCGGTCGAAACAAGAAAACCATTTCGAATCAAAAACTTCTGCAAAAGCGTCCGAATACGTTCATCATCGTCTACAATAAGCAGATGAGCGTCATTGTTCATCGGTTTTCACCCTCGCGCATACGATTAAACCGGCGTCTCATATCCGGATCCATCATTGCTTCTAGCACTTTGCGAAAGCCCTGCACAGCCTCAGGACCTGCGGCGGAATAAGCTGCACGCATCCGCGCACGCTGTGCATCTGACAAAGACCGATCCAGCGCATTGCCAGTTTCCGTCAAAAACAGGTGCCGTTCACGTTTGTCTTTCGTGCCGACACGGCTTTCCACCAGACCGTCTTCGATCAAAGATCGCAACACGCGGTTCAGGCTTTGTTTGGTCACGCCTAGAATGGCAAGCAAATTATTCACCGTTGTTCCCGGAGTGCGCCCGACAAAGTGAATCGCCCGGTGATGCGCCCGCCCATATCCGCTATCGGCAAGAATACGGTCTGGATCCGCCGTAAAGCCACGATAGGCAAAGAACATCGCTTCGCTGCCTTTCAGCAGCTGTTCATCCGTCAGAAACAGCAGCCCGCCGCCATCTAACGCATCTGATCCCGGGGTGTCATCCATGCACGATCCTCTTTACCGATGCTTCATCACATTTTTTACGATTTTATGTCAGCTATGTTGACTTTCCAAGAATCAATTCGTACCAATCATCACTTTTTACGCAATAAAATGTCCGAACCGGACCTTTTCGCGTAACTTTCGCAAAATCCCACAGCAATGTCGGGAAACTGATAAGGACCAAAGCAATGACCGGCTATGATGACCGCGACGGCAAAATCTGGATGGATGGCAAGCTGATTGAATGGCGCGATGCCAATGTCCATATTCTCACCCATGGGTTGCACTACGCTTCGTCTGTGTTTGAGGGCGAGCGCGTCTATGACGGCAAGATCTTCCTGTCGCGCAAGCACTCTGAACGCCTTCACAAATCCGGTGAACTGATGGATATGCCCATCCCTTACACCGTAGATGAAATCGAAACAGCAAAAGCAGAAGTCGTTGCGGCCAATGGCCTGACCGATGCCTATGTACGTGTTGTTGCTTGGCGTGGTTCTGGCGAAGATATGGGTGTCTCAGCGGCGCGCAATCCTGTGCGTATGGCTGTTGTTGCCTGGTCTTGGGGCAATTATTATGGCGATGCCAAGATGAAGGGCGCAAAGCTTGACATCGCGAAATGGAAACGCCCAAGCCCAGAAACCATTCCAACTGCAGCCAAAGCCGCAGGCCTTTACATGATCTGCACCATGTCCAAGCACGCAGCAGAGGCCAAAGGCTGTTCCGACGCATTGTTCTTGGATTATCGCGGCTATGTGGCCGAGGCGACAGGCGCGAATATCTTTTTCGTGAAAGACGGCGAAGTGCACACACCCCTGCCGGATGCGATCTTGAATGGTTTGACCCGCCAGACTGTGATTGGGATGCTTGAAGAAAAAGGCATCAAGGTAAATGTTCGCCACATCATGCCTGAAGAACTGGCTGATTTCGAACAATGTTGGCTGACCGGTTCCGCAGCAGAGGTTACGCCTGTTGGCCAGATCGGTGATTACACCTTTGAAGTGGGCGATATCGCCCGCGATATTTCAGAAAGCTACGAGAAACTCGTTCGCTCCTGATATCCAGCTGTAATGAAAGACACCCGGGGGCATTAACCATATTAAAATGCCCCCGGGATACACTAGCGAAACCTCGGACGGAGATTTCGCATGCCAGATGCACCCGGCACCACCCCCAGAATTGTTGTCAGACGTTCTGAAAATAAGATCCTGACGTTGGTTCTTGTCTTTGTTTTTCTAGCAGCACCGGCCACCCTTAGCGCAGTTTGGTTTAAATACACCGGCCGCGCTGCACCTTTGGCAATCACCCGTGAACAACAGGCCTTGCAAGGGCTGGAAAATGGCGTGGCGATTATCGCGATTGTTGATCTTGGCACCAGCGGCACACGTAACCCACAAGACGTCCGCCGCCTGTTACAAAGCGGTTTTTCCCGACATGGCGAAGATGTTGTCGTAACCTTCACGTCTTCAGGAAACGCCGCGGCAACCGTCATTTATCGTGTTGGTTCAAATGAATTCGGACCATTGCCCCTTGGATCTGCGGGGCAGAACATACGCATGGCTGTAGATGCCTATAGAATGCATTGACACCGAAAGGGCAATCGACGTCACAGGGATTTAGCTGAACCATGAACAGCAGTCGTTACCAATACTTAAGCCTTTTAATTTATGTAAGTTCCACAGTTATGGTAAAGGATACGATTGATGGGCTTTCTGCGAAACAGAATTGGCAATGCCAACCAGGACATGGCACTGGAAAACACGGCATTGATACAGGCACTAAACAAAGCCCAGGCTGTTATCTGGTTTGATCTTGAAGGAAATATTCTGGATGCAAATGATAACTTCCTTCAGGCCGTAGGATATTCTTTGGACGAAATCAAAGGCAAACACCACCGGATCTTTGTTCCGCCACGTATTGCAAATTCGTCCGAATATAAGACATTCTGGTCTAAACTGGGCAGTGGCAAGCCAAACATCGACACCTTTGAAAGGGTTAAGAAAAACGGCGACCCAATCTGGATCGAAGCGTCTTACAATCCTGTGCTGGACCATGACGGGAACCCTGTGAAAATTGTAAAGTTTGCAACAGACGTCACCCAGACCAAACTGATCGAACAGAACGCCACCGGACAGTTGGACGCAATTTCAAAGTCACAGGCTGTCATTGAGTTCACCCCAACGGGCACAATTCTTTCTGTGAATGAGAACTTTGAATTGGCAATGGGATATAGCGCGGATGAAATTATTGGCAAACATCACAAAATGTTCGTCGGCCCTGAATACGCCAATAGTACCGACTACAGCCAGTTCTGGGAACGCCTTGCTGATGGGGAATTTCAGGCCGGAGAATTTAAACGTTTTGCAAAGGGCGGACGCGAAATCTGGCTTCAGGCCAGCTACAATCCAATCTTCGACGCAGATGGAAATGTCACGAAAGTTGTGAAATTTGCATCTGACATCACAATTGAAAAGTTAATTGCAGCAGATGCCCGGGGTCAGCTATCCGCAATTTCGAAATCTCAGGCCGTGATCGAATTTAACCTGGACGGCACTATCATCACGGCAAATGACAATTTTCTGGATGCCCTTGGATATTCTCTGTCGGAAATACAGGGGCAGCACCACCGGATATTTGTAGATGACAACACACGACAATCCGATGAATATCAAAGGTTCTGGCAATCCCTAAAGCAGGGGGAATTTGTCGGTGGTGAGTTTATGCGCATAACAAAGGACAATCAGGAAATTTGGATACAGGCGACCTACAATCCAATTTTTGATGCCGATGGAAACCCTTTTAAAGTTGTGAAATTTGCAACTGACATCACGCGACGCGTCCAGGTCGTAGAAACAATCGCCCGCTCTTTACAACAGTTGTCATCCGGCGACCTTACGATCAGTATGAATGAAGACTTCCCGGAAGAATTCGAACGAATCCGTCTGGATTTCAACGCAACTGTGACCTCTTTGCTGGCTGCCGTTAAAGATATCGTCAGCAACACTTCGTCCATCCGGGGGGATGTGACGCAAATTTCGGCCGCTTCAGATGACCTGGCAACGCGCACTGAAAAGCAGGCCGCCGCACTGGAAGAAACCGCCGCTGCCGTGGATGAGCTGACCGCATCCGTTCTCTCGGCAACAGAGCTGGCAGAAACAGCCAAACGTATGTCTCACGACACAAAGGATTCCGCCCAGAAAAGCGCATCCGTGATGAGCGATACCAAAGCCGCGATGGAAAAAATTTCTGATAGTTCATCCAAGATTTCCCGCATCATTGGTGTCATTGATGAGATTTCGTTCCAGACAAATCTACTGGCTTTGAACGCTGGTGTCGAAGCCGCCAGAGCGGGCGAAGCAGGTTTGGGTTTTGCGGTTGTCGCCGCCGAAGTCCGTGCCCTTGCGCAAAGATCATCCGACGCGGCCCGGGAAATCGCAGAGTTGATTTCAGCATCTGCGGATGAAGTGAAAAACGGGGTTGAACTGGTAGGCAATGCTGGCGTCACAATTTCCGAGGTCGAAAAATTGATCATAGCCATCAGCGAAAGGGTTGATGAGATTTCCTCATCTTCGCGAGAACAATCAACCACCCTGAAGGAAATCAATACCGCAATCAATCAACTGGATCAGGTAACCCAAGAGAACGCTGCCATGTTCGAAGAAAGCAATGCAGCCACCCAAAACCTAAGCCAGGCCGTGAATACGCTTTCCGAAAATACTTCATCATTCCAGGTCGAAAGCCCCGGTGATAACGAAGAGCTGGAGAATTGGCGCCAGGCACAGCAATCTGATGCCGGGATCGCTGAAAATGCCTGACTAAAATCTCATCAAAGAAATACCGTGTCGGCGTAGGCCGACACGGTATTCGTAATCTTCATAACTTCTAAAAATCAGAGGCTGGCGTCCAGCGCCGCAACCACTGCATCACCCATTTCTGATGTCGAAGCTGGCTTACCGCCATCAGCCTGCATTAGGTCAGCTGTGCGCGTGCCATCCGCCAACACTTTTTCAACGGCTTTCTCTAGGCGGGTCGCTTCGGTGCCCTGATCAAAGCTATACCGCAGCGCCATGGCAAAACTAAGAATACACGCCGATGGGTTGGCTTTACCTTGCCCCATGATATCAGGCGCGGACCCATGAACAGGTTCGTACATCGCTTTTGGACGGCCATTTTCCATTGGCGCACCAAGGCTTGCAGATGGCAGCATACCCAGAGAGCCGGTCAACATCGCTGCGCAATCAGACAGAATGTCACCAAATAGATTGTCCGTTACGATCACGTCAAACTGCTTTGGTGCACGTACCAGCTGCATCGCACCGTTGTCTGCGTACATATGCGACAGTTCCACCTCAGGGTAGTCTTTCGCAACTTCGTTCACCACATCGCGCCACAGAATACCGCTCTCCATGACATTGGCTTTTTCCATGGAACACAGTTTTTTGTTACGACGCATCGCCATCTCAAACGCAGAACGGGCGGCGCGTTCAATCTCAGATTCGGTATAACGCTGGGTGTTGATCCCGACACGTTCGTTACCCTCTTCAAAAATGCCACGCGGCTCGCCGAAATACACACCAGATGTCAGTTCGCGAACGATCATAATATCCAAGCCTGCAACGATATCCTTCTTCAGAGAAGAAAAATCCGCCAACGCATCAAAACACTGCGCCGGGCGCAGGTTGGCGTAGAGATCCATTTCCTTGCGCAAGCGCAGCAGGCCACGTTCAGGTTTAACTGAAAAATCAAGGTCGTCATATTTTGGTCCGCCAACAGCACCCAGCAAAACAGCGTCAACTTCCTGCGCCTTTGCCATGGTATCGTCATGCAGCGGCACACCGTATTTATCGTATGCAGCACCACCCACAAGGTCTTCGAACACATCAAAAGTCAGCCCGCGTTTATCACCAAACCAGCTGATAATTTTACGTACTTCGACCATAACTTCCTGGCCGATGCCGTCACCTGGAAGAATAAGAACTGATGGGTTGCTCATGGGGTATCCGATCATATAAATCTGCGTTGCACCCGAGTAGCGTTTGTCACGAGGGAGGTCAAGAATACTGCGCTAAAACGCGATATCCACCCAGATCAAGCGATGTGTCGATGCCTCATTTCCTGATCCGTCTTCCGGCCAAAATACCCCTAAATCTACGATATTCAGATGCGCCGACGGCAGGATATAATCCACACGCATATTTCCGGGCCCACCATCAACATCAGGCCAATCCACGGTATCTAGCGCTGGGTCACCAAGATGACTGTCATTGATCCCCCCCTGATCGACTGACGCTTTTATTCCCCCGATCGAAGATTGGGACGGATCCTGCACACGTGGATCCGACAAAAGAGAATGCAAGGCCCCTGCCCGACCACCGCCATCAACCGGGTCCAAATTGAAACCACCAAGCAAGATGAAATCATCACCATAAGGGATGAAGGGCAGGTCCCCATCCATGAACCGCAACCAAAATACAGTTTCATCATGATTCCGACGGCCGTTTCTGTCTTCCGGACCATCAAAGACTGGAGGACCGGCCGCCATTGTCCACAGATATAGAATATTCCCGTCTGGCAACATGGCAGGCAATTCCCAATGTGACACAGATGAAAGGCGTTGAACCGATCTAGCCATATCAGATGGCGTAAACTGATCCGATGTATAAGGCTGGTTTGCACCCGGTAGGTCTTTCCAAAGAAAATCGCTGAAATCCCGCATGTCATCGGTCTGCAGTGGCAGCTTGGACATAACTGCCATTCCACCATTCCCGGCAAAACGGCCGAACCCTTGGGCATCGCTGGCATCACCTGTGTACCCATCGCCGTCAAGATCCAACCCAGTCGCCATTCCCGCATTCGGCATTCTGGCAAAAAGATATGGATAAGCCACACCGGCATCTTCTAGGGCTTCCGAAAATGCAGTCAACGCCTCTAAATCATGATCGTAGTCAAATTTCTGCAACACCAAAATATCTGGGGACACCTGCGAAATGATCTTGGTCAGGGCAGAAATCTGATCGTTATCGCCACGTAATATGTCACGCAACAACAGCCCCGGCCCATCTCGATCTAGACCAACATTGTAACTTGCGATGCGTAAAATATCTGCCCGCGCACAACCAGCTGTGGACAGGCAGATTATCAGGCAGGCACATATCCATCTGCAACAGAGCGTTCGTAAGACTGACGCCGTTGCTCCCGGATCATGTAAGCGATGCGCCCCATGGCAATGCCGCGCATAAAGAGACTTGCAGGCAAAAACGCCCATATCGCCACCATCCAGATCAGTGTTTGCGAAGACGATAAAGCACCGGGATCAAACAGTATTGCAGCGGAACTCATCGCCATCGGGATCAAGAATGGCAGGATAAATCCTAACAAAATATTAATGCGCGCATCACGAAGCAAGCGGGCGACGACGTCTCCGCCAGATGTAGGGTCGAATGTTGGCAGGTTAATCCAAACATTAAAAACCCGATCCTTAGCAGGCCAACTTTGCAACCGCATCAGGATGGCGAACACCGCCAGAGAGATAAGAGAAATCAGGTAACTTACCCCAACCAGCGCCCGGATAAGAAGCACGCTGGAGGCGTCGCTGTCTTCCGGAAACATGCCGATCACCAGCCGGACCGGGCTGCCCGGAAAATCCATCGAAAACCCGATCAACGCGCCGATTGCTGTTACGAATTGCGTCAGTGCGGTCACTTCGTACTGGCCACGAACCACGATCGCGCCCAGCAAAACTGTCAACAGCAACGATACAAACCTGACCCGGTTGAACGGTGGTGCATCCCTGAATTCGATCAGGCTGGGATAGGCCGAAGCGTATTCAACAAACACGAGAATTGCGGAAAACAAGGCAACCAAGGTGACAATCTGGGCCGTTTCTTGGCTTTGTGCAGGTAAAACCAGTGTCGGTGATGCGATCAGCAAAACGACAGCCAAAGCCCTGATATATGCGCCCGTAAATTGTGCGACCAATGTATCTTGTCCTGTGATACGGGCTCTGTGATCTGAGTGAGCCACGTCATTTCAATACGCACCACGAAACAATTCAAACAAAATACTTGCCTTCTTTTTGTCGCTTTTTACAGGAACTTTCAAGAAGTAGTTAAACAAACCTTCATAAATACATGCTTCAGAACAGAAAAATCACAACGCACATGGCGTAATTTTTCATCCACCTGAAAAATTAACCATAAAAATGCCACGGTCCGGCAGAATCACTTCTGCCGGACCGTGTAGCTTTCTGTGTTGAAACAGGATCAGACCCAGGGCCGCGCCTGCGAAGCTTTTGCTTCAAACGCGTCGATGGACGATTTCTTTTCCATTGTCAGGCCAATGTCATCAAGACCTTCAAGCAGGCAATGCTTTTTGAATGCATCAACGTTGAACGTCACAACGTCGCCATCTGATGTGGTGATTTCCTGGGCTTCCAGATCAACGGTCATACGGGCATTTGCACCTTTTTCCGCGTCCTTCATCAACAGATCAACTTGTTCCTGTGGCAGAACGATTGGCAGGATGCCGTTCTTGAAACAGTTGTTGAAAAAGATGTCAGCAAAGCTGGTGGAGACCACACATTTGATGCCGAAATCCGCAATCGCCCAAGGTGCATGTTCCCGCGATGACCCACAACCAAAGTTGTCGCCCGCAATCAGGATTTCCGCAGAACGGTACTGTGGTTTGTTCAGAACGAAATCTTCGATCTCGGTGCCATCACGATTGAAACGCATCTCATCAAACAGGTTTTTACCAAAACCCGTACGCGCGATTGATTTCAAAAAGATTTTTGGGATGATCATATCAGTGTCGATGTTGACCAACGGCATAGGCGCCGCAATCCCGGTGAGTTTTTCAAACTTTTCCATGATTTTGGTTCCTTAAATCAGTTCACGAACATCGGTCAGGCGACCGGTCAGCGCAGCAGCGGCTGCCATGCCAGGAGACACAAGGTGCGTACG
>NZ_JBMYXF010000024.1:0-356 GCF_049608145.1 Halocynthiibacter sp. | reverse complement strand
CTTTATACCCCTGACGACCTTCAAAGTTACGGTTGGAGGTGGAGGCGCAGCGTTCGCCTTCAGACAGCTGATCTGGGTTCATCGCAAGACACATGGAACAGCCCGCAAGTCGCCATTCAAAGCCTGCGTCTTCAAAGATCTTTGCCAGACCTTCCTCTTCCGCCTGCGCGCGCACAAGGCCAGAGCCCGGAACAATCATCGCACGCATACCGTCTTTGATTTTCTTGCCGTCAACGATTTCCGCAACGGCGCGCAGATCTTCGATACGACCGTTGGTGCAGGAACCGATGAACACAGTGTCGATTTCAATGTCAGTCAATTTTTGACCAGCAGTCAGACCCATATACTCAATGGAA
>NZ_JBMYXF010000023.1:0-44150 GCF_049608145.1 Halocynthiibacter sp. | reverse complement strand
ATCGGCACATCTGGGTGGGCTTCTTTCATGCGCGCGACCCCTTCGGGTGAGGCGAGAAGGCAGAGGAAGCGGATGTTCTTCGCACCGGATTTTTTCAGCATATCAATCGCCGCCACGGAAGAGTTCCCGGTGGCCAGCATCGGATCAACGGCGATGACCAGACGGTCCTCCATGGCTTCGGGCACTTTGAAGTAATATTCCACCGGCTGCAGAGTTTCTTCGTCGCGGTAAAGACCCACAAAACCAACACGTGCAGATGGGATCAATTCCAGAACACCATCCAACAGGCCATTGCCCGCACGCAGAATGGAAATCAGTGCCAGCTTTTTACCAGCCAAAACCGGGGCGTCCATTTCCTGCATCGGGGTTCTGATGGTCTTTGTTGTCATCTCCAGTTCACGGGTGACTTCATAAGCCAGAAGCTGGGAAATCTCACGCAGAAGCTGACGAAAGCCCGCAGTTGCAGTGTTTTCCTGACGCATCAGGGTCAGCTTGTGTTGCACCAGGGGGTGGTCAACGATTGTCAGATGCTCGCTCATGGGGGGCTCCCGGATCAGGTAAACTGTTTCAAAAGGGCGGCGCGCGTGTCTTCATCACAGAATGCCGCCTGTGCTGCCGCCCTGTTTAATGCAGAAAACACCTCTTCGTCAAAGCGGAAAACCCGGGCGAGATCCTGATATTCTTTCGTCATGGTGGTGTGGAAAAAAGGCGGATCATCCGTGGACACAGTGCAATTCACCCCCGCATCCATCAAACGCGCAATCGGATGGTCCTGTAGTCTTGGGTAAACGCCAAGAAAGACGTTTGAGCCAGGGCAAACTTCCAGTGTTACCTGCCGCGCTACAAGCTCTTTCACCAGTTCCGCGTCTTCAATGGCCCGCACACCGTGACCAATACGTTCGACATTCAGGGTCAGTGCATCGCGCAGACTGTCCGGCCCACCCCATTCCCCGGCGTGGGCTGTCAGTTGCAAACCTGCTTCGCGGGCGCATTCAAAGCTCCATGCGAAATCAGCCAATTTACCAGCCTTTTCATCGCCACCAATGCCAAGCCCGGTGATAAAGTCGCCAGCGGTTTCCGCCGCACAAATCGCAGCCGCCTTGGCCTTTTCAGGGCCAAAATGACGGATCGGGGTGACAATGCCACGCATTTTGATGCCGTGATCGCGTTCGGCCTCGGCAGCGGCCTGCTGCATAGCTGCGAGATATTCTTTCCAGGCGGCCAGATCACCACCCCCGCAAAAATCCGGGCTGATGAACGCTTCCGTGTAGATCACACCATGTTCCGCCGATTGTTCCAACACGGCCTTTGTTAGGCGCGCAAATTCTTCCGGGCCCGTCAGCACCTGGGTTGCGGCTTCGTACACTTCAAGAAAGTGCCAGAAATCGCGATAGGCATAGCCACCGTTTTCATCGAAAACACCATCCAGACTGATGTTTTTCTCATCCGCCAGACGGCGGGCAAATTCCGGCGGCATTGCGCCTTCCAGATGCAGGTGAAGTTCAATTTTTGCTGTGTCTTGAAATTCCATAGGTCCTCACAAAAAACTTGTACCCGGTCCAAACGCCGGCAATTGCAGATGATCGGCGACAGAGGCCGCAATATCGCTGAACCCCACAAGGCCAATTTCGCCGGCGCCCTTGCCCAGGGCAATCACCGGCACACGTTCGCGGGTGTGATCTGTGCCGCTCCAGGTGGGATCATTGCCGTGATCTGCGGTGAATATCACAAGGTCGCCTTCCCGCATAAGGGCTTTGATATCGGGCAGACAGCTGTCAAACCATTCCAAGGCATTCGCATAGCCAGACACATCGCGACGATGACCAAACAGACTGTCAAACTCAACGAAATTGGCAAAAGTAAAGCTGCCCTCGACTGCCTCGCCCATCACATCCAGAAGATGCCCCATCAGGGTACGGTCTGTGCCTTTTCTGTTCTCATCAATCCCGCGCATCGAGAAAATATCACCAATTTTACCAATGGCATAAACATGTCGCCCAGCCTTTTGCGCCACATCGCACAATGTGTCGGACGGTGGGGCAATGGCGTAATCATGGCGATTTGTTGTGCGGCTGTATCCGTTTTCTGCATCCCCGGTGAAAGGGCGTGCGATGACACGGCCAACTTTCATTTTATGCAGGGTTGGCGCGATGTCCGCACAAAGTTTCTGCAGGCGTTCAAGACCGAAATGCGCCTCATGCGCCGCGATCTGAAAGACGCTATCAGCAGAGGTGTAACAGATGGGCCAGCCGGTTTTGATATGTTCCGCTGCAAATTGATCAATCACCGCAGTGCCGGATCCGTGCCGGTTACACAGCGTCCCCTCTGCCCCGCAAAGACGCGCAACCTCGGCCATCAGGTCTTCGCCGAAACTGACATCCTGATCCGGGAAGTAATGCCAATCCCAAGGCACGGGCACCCCAGCGATTTCCCAATGCCCTGAAGGCGTATCCTTGCCTTGCGACAGCTCACTGGCCGCCCCCCAGAGCGCCTCTGGCGTGCCAGAGGGTGCGCCGAGCGCAGGGGCATCCGCCCCTGAAGCGAGGCGCACCGCAGCCCCGATGCCGGATGCCGCGAGATTGGGCATATTCAAAGGCCCGCTGCGCCCATCTTCCGCATGACCATTCATGCAAGCCTGCGCAATATGGGCAAGCGTATTGGCACCTGTATCCGGTAGATCACCATTGAAAAACTGACCTGCATCAGCTGCGCCACCACAACCGACAGAATCCATTACAATCAAGAACGCGCGTTTCCGGGTCATTCGATTGTCTCCAAAATCAGAGGAGTGGCATCCGCTGCTTCGCCAATAGAAATCGCGCCACGAACTACTTTGGCCGCCGTGGCCGCTGCCGTTTCATCCGCCGCATGCACCATGGCAAGTGGGGCGTCTTTTTCAACGGCATCCCCGACACGTCCAAGATCCGACAGACCCACGGCCATATCCAGCTTCTGCCCACCATAAAGACGCCCGCCCCCAAGATGCACCACCGCTTCGCCCAGAGCGCGCGCATCCATTCGCGTGATAACACCGGCATTCGATGCACAGACCTCCAGTACAACAGGGGCTTCGGGCAGGCAGGCCTCGGTTACGTCATCTGGGCCGCCCAGGGCTTTGATCATCTGCGCAAAGATTTCTCGGGCTTGGCCCGATGCGATGGCTGCGCGGATCATGCTGCGACCTTTGGCTTCATCCGTGGCCAGCCCCGCCTCCCGCAACAAGGCCCCGCCAAGCGCGGCTGTCAGTTGCAAAAGCACGCCCTGACGGCGCCCTTCCAGCACCCGCAGGCATTCGCGCACTTCCAGCGCATTTCCCGCCGCTGGTGCAAGAGGGGAATTCATATCCGTGACCAGGGCAAGCGTCGCACAGTCGGCACCATTTGCCGTAGACACAAGCGCCTGCGCCAGGGCTTTCGCCTCATCCGTGCTGCCCATAAACGCACCTGATCCGCATTTCACATCCAACACCAGGGTTTCCAGCCCCGCCGCCAGTTTTTTCGACAGGATGGATGCGGTGATCAAATCAATGCTTTCCACCGTCGAGGTCACATCACGTATCGCATAAAGCCGCTTGTCTGCCGGGGCCATATCGCCGGTGGCCGACACAATAGCACATCCCAGCGCGCCAACCATTTGGCGAAATTTTGCTTCGGAGACTTCGGTGTTCACACCCGGGATCGCTTCGAGTTTATCAAGTGTGCCGCCTGTATGGCCAAGCCCACGCCCGGAAATCATCGGCACATAGGCCCCGCAGGCCGCAAGGGCGGGGGCCAGGATCAGAGATACGCAATCTCCGACGCCGCCGGTGGAATGTTTGTCGACCACAGGCCCGGGCAGATCCCATGTCATCACATCACCGCTGTCACGCATCGCCTGTGTCAGAGCCACACGGCCCGCATCGCCCAGACCGTTCAGGCAGGTGGCCATGGCAAATGCACCCGCTTGGGCATCCGTGACCGTACCATCGGCAAGGCCTTTGGCAAACCAGCGGATTTCATCAGCGCTGAGCGTTTCTTTTTCGCGCAGGCGCAGGATAATGCTGCGGGCATCCATGGGTTATGTATTCTCCATATGATCTTCACTAAAGCGCCCCGGCAAAAGATCTGCTACGGTCATCTGAAGGGTTTTCCCCGCCATGGTCGCCATGGTTACAACCACATCATCGCCTGCAAATTCTGCGATCTTCTGACGGCAGCCGCCGCAGGGGGGCACCGGTGCCGGGCTGTCGGCAACCACAGTGATTTCAGAAATTTTACGCGCCCCCGCTACACACATGGCGGCAATCGCCCCTGCTTCGGCGCAGGTGCCTTCGGGGTAGGCGACGTTTTCAACATTACAGCCCTGAAAGACCTGACCATCTGGCGTACGCAACGCGGCCCCCACTAGAAACTTGGAATAGGGCGCATGGGCATTTTCACGAGCGGTTTTAGCAGCGGTCAGAAGATCAGACGACATCCGGGACATCCTTTGAAGAAAATCAGATGCCCCAGACTATACCCGCGCCCCGCAGATGCAAGTGCCTTAGCGGGTTTCGGTGGTGAAGGCCCCGGGCAGAGAGACCTCGATCAGTTCCAGATCATCAGAGGCCTGGGCATACCGCGTATCCATGCCTGGCGGGATGACAAAGGCATCGCCGGCCTCAAGCGTATATGGATCTTTTCCTTCGCCTTCCAACACCATGGATCCCGTTTTCACAAAGGTGAAATGGATGTCAGCATTGTGTTTTGTCCACGGGGCATCGCCGCTTGCCGGACGGATCACCTGCACGCCTGCGACCTCTTTGGTGTTTTCGCAAATCGTCGTATCGCGGGCATCAAAACCGGGAATGCGGAAGGGTTTGAAGGGGCTGTCTTTGCCAACATTATGCACAAAACGCTGTCCCTGCCATTCGCGATCCGGGCGGAAATGCGGGGTCGGCAGTTCCATATCGTGATCAATTTCGGTGACATGTTCAGCGGGCACACCAATTTCCAGCACTTCAATCGCTTCGCTGGCATACAGCACGCGGTGACGGATTTCCGGCGGCTGAATAAAGCAATCGCCGGCATGCAGACGGATTTTATCGCCCTGGTCTTCATAGACAACATCCACCCAACCCGCGAGACAGAAGATCAGCTGAAAACCGACCTTATGATAATGCACCATGTCCGGCACAGGGCCACCATCGGGAATACGAATATGGCTGGCAATGATGGACCCACCCAGACGGGTCGGGATCAGATCGCGGTAATGCATGCCCGCACGGCCAATCACCCAAGGGGCCTGATCTTTTAAGCGGCGCACAACAAAGGCATGTTCGGTTTCAGGCGTCACAACCGGTGGGTTTAACGCGTCTATTTCAACCTTTGTGCCATTGGGCGCCGTCAGAACACGGGCCCCGTCGGCAAAACCATCGGGATTGTCGGTCAGAATACGCAGGGTTGCAGGGGCTTCTGCCGCGCCTTTTTCAACACGCAAGCGAATACCATGGCCTGAAAACACAGCGATCTGCGGATTATCTGCCGGATAAATCATATCCATGCGCATTTTCAGGGTCTTGGTGAAAAACGGAATGTCTTTTGGCAGGTTCTCCGTTGGAATACGAATTTCTGCGCGTATGTCCTGATCGCTCATTGTTCATTCATCCGCACTGTGCGGCCCTCATTATTTCAAACTTAAAGCATTAACGGGACCATGGGGGATTCAAATTGATAATGCAAGACAGTTGAATTACCGACGTCAGGCATGCAATATGCGACAAAATAAATTGGTTTAGCGTTAAACGATACTACACCACCACCCCAGGGAGACAGACAGATGGCAGACGGTCAGGACAAGAAACGGCGCCAGCGCGCGCTGGATTATCATGAGTTTCCACGCCCTGGTAAACTGGAAATTCGCGCAACCAAACCCATGGCAAACGGTCGCGACCTTGCCCGCGCCTATTCCCCTGGCGTGGCAGAGGCCTGCCTTGAAATTAAGGCGGATCCATCCACGGCGGAACGCTATACAGCGCGCGGAAACCTGGTGGCAGTGGTGTCAAATGGCACCGCGGTTCTCGGGTTGGGCAATATTGGTGGCCTTGCATCAAAACCAGTGATGGAAGGCAAGGCGGTTCTGTTTAAGAAATTCGCCAATATCGATTGTTTTGACATTGAACTGGACGAAGCCGATCCGGAACGCGTTGCGGATATTGTCTGTGCACTGGAACCAACGTTTGGCGCGATCAATCTGGAAGATATCAAAGCCCCAGATTGCTTTATTGTAGAAGAACTTTGCAGGCAGCGCATGAACATCCCCGTGTTCCATGATGATCAGCACGGCACCGCAATTGTTGTCGGTGCCGCCGCCTATAACGCACTGCATGTGGTTGGCAAGAAATTCAGCGAAATCAAAGTTGTATCCACAGGTGGTGGGGCCGCAGGTATTGCCTGTCTGAATATGTTGCTTTCGCTTGGCGTGAAGCGTGAAAACGTCTGGCTTTGTGATATTGACGGGCTGGTCTATGAGGGCCGCGAAAGCGAAATGACCCCACAAAAGGCGGCCTTTGCCCAGGGGACATCTTCGGCAAATCTGGATGATGTGATTGGCGGGGCTGATTTATTCCTGGGCCTGTCTGGTCCTGGCGTGCTGAAGCCCGAACATGTTGCGAAAATGGCGGCGAAACCCATCGTTTTTGCATTGGCCAACCCAACACCTGAGATCATGCCCGATGAGGTGCGTTCCGTCGCGCCGGATGCAATTATTGCCACAGGCCGTTCTGATTTTCCCAATCAGGTCAACAATGTACTATGTTTCCCTTTCATCTTTCGCGGTGCATTGGATGTCGGGGCAAGTGAAATCAATGAGGCCATGAAAGTGGCCTGTGTCGAAGGCATCGCGGAACTTGCCCGTGCCACAACATCGGCAGAAGCCGCCGCCGCTTACAAAGGGGAACAGCTGACGTTTGGGGCAGATTACCTGATCCCGAAACCCTTTGATCCGCGTCTGATGGGGGTCGTGGCCACCGCAGTTGCCCGCGCAGCGATGGAAACCGGTGTTGCGAAACGGCCTGTAGAAAGCCTTGAAAAATACAAAGACAATCTGGATGCATCCGTCTTCAAATCCGCAATGATCATGCGGCCGGTGTTTGCGGCGGCTTCGACCGCAGAACGTCGGATCGTATTTTCAGAGGGCGAAGATGAACGGGTGCTGCGCGCGGCCAACGCGATGCTGGAAGAAACCACCGATAAACCCATATTGATCGGGCGTCCGGATGTGATTGAACGCCGCCTTGATCGTGCGGGCCTGTCGATCCGACCTGGGCATGATTTTGATCTGGTGAACCCGGAAAATGATCCGCGTTATCGCGATTACTGGAACACCTATCACGGCCTGATGTCGCGCCAGGGCGTGACCCCGGATCTGGCAAAAGCGATCATGCGCACGAACACCACTGCAATTGGCGCGATCATGGTGCAGCGCGAAGAGGCAGACAGCCTGATCTGCGGCACCTTCGGTCAGTTCCAGTGGCATATGAACTACGTCACCCAAATTCTGGGCACGCAGGAATTGCAGCCAGTCGGCGCGCTTAGCCTGATGATCCTGGAAGACGGGCCCTTGTTTATTGCTGACACCCATGTGCACCCGGAACCCACGCCCGAACAGATTGCGGAAACCGCAATTTCTGCCGCACGTCATGTGGCGCGCTTTGGTGTGACACCGCAGATTGCTCTGTGTTCCTATTCACAGTTTGGCAATCTGAACTGTGACACGGGCCGGCGCACCCGCGCCGCGATGGAGATCCTCGACAGTGAACCACGTGATTTCATCTATGAAGGCGAGATGCATATTGATGCAGCTCTGGATGAAGAACTACGCGCCCGCAGCCTGCCCTGTTCCCGCCTGAAAGGGGCGGCGAATGTGTTGGTATTTGCAAACACTGACGCGGCATCTGGTGTGCGCAACATCCTCAAGATGAAAGGCAATGGTCTGGAGGTCGGACCGATCCTGATGGGTATGGGCAACCGCGCGCATATTGTGACGCCGTCCATCACCGCACGGGGCCTTCTGAACATGTCCGCCATCGCGGGCACGCCTGTGTCACATTACGGCTAAACCAGGATTACTCTGATGTGCTGCGCTGCCAACGGTGCAGCACATCCGGCCCCAGACGACGTATATCTTTCAGGGTGAAACGCGGGGCCTCGGCAAGGGTTTCAAGCCCCATTGGCGCAAGGGATGCCAGCCCTTCGGCCCCCAGCATCACACCCGCCGTATAGCCAGAAATATGATCGGCAAGATCAGCGCGCAATAGGGCCGCAGCCAGACTGCCCCCCCCTTCGCAATAGATACGTGTCATGCCTTCAGCCCCCAGCGCCTGCAACATCGCGGCTGGGGAAACTGTGCCGTTTTCTTCGGGAACTTCGATCAGTTTCGCGCCACATCCTTCCCAGGCGGCACGACGTTCTGGCAATGCAGATGGCCCATGGATCAGCCAAACCGGAATGTCCCGCGCAGTCTGCGCCAGCTTGCCTGTCAGAGGAATATCAAGCATGCGCGTGGCAATGATGCGCACGGGCTGATGTTTTATGCCAAGGCCACGTACGTTCAGCGACGGATCATCGGCGCGCGCGGTCCCGGCCCCAACAAGAACACCGTCATGACAGGCACGTTCCATATGCACATTGCGGCGTGCGGCCGGGCCTGTGATCCATTGGCTTTCACCGCTGGCGGTCGCGATACGTCCATCAAAGCTTGAGGCCAGCTTCAACGTCAGCATGGGACGCCCCAAGTTTACGCGGTGAAAAAAACCTTCGTTGATGGTTCGGGCCGCGCGCGCGCATAAGCCGGTTTCAACAGAAACCCCCGCGTCCCGCAACATCTGATGACCGCCGCCTGCAACGCGTGGATCATCATCCGCCAGCGCAGACACCACACGGGCAACACCCGCATCAATCAAGGCCTGCGCACAGGGGGGGGTTTTTCCGGTATGGGCGCAGGGTTCAAGCGTGACGTAAACTGTTGCGCCCCGCGCGGCTTCACCTGCCATGGCCAGCGCCTGTGGTTCACCATGGGGGCGGCCACCTGGGGCGGTACGACCGCGTCCGACAACAAGGCCATCCTTTACGATCACACAGCCCACAGATGGGTTCGGCCAGACGCGACCAAGCCCACGCCGGGCAAGGCCCAACGCATGGGTCATATGGCGCAGATCATCAGATGACATCAGCTGCCCTTTCTGAAGAAATCAGTCGTCACCGGTTTCCGGTGGACGCAGTTCACTGACGAATTTATCGAAATCGTCGGCAGCCTGGAAATTCTTGTAAACACTGGCGAAACGCACATAAGCGACGGTGTCGATACGGGCCAGGGCCTCCATCGTGATCTCACCAATCTGACGTGATGCGATATCTGTATCCCCCATGCTTTCCAGACGGCGCACGATGCCAGAAATCATCTGATCGATGCGTTCTGGTTCAATTGGGCGTTTCTGCATAGAAATCCGGATAGAGCGTTCCAGCTTGTCGCGGTCAAAATCTTCACGCTTTCCGTTGCTTTTAATGACCACAAGATCACGCAATTGCACGCGTTCATAGGTGGTAAAGCGCCCGCCACAGGACGGGCAGAACCGCCGCCGCCGGATCGCGACATGGTCTTCAGCAGGGCGTGAATCTTTGACCTGCGTATCTACATTTCCACAAAATGGGCAGCGCATTGCTTTCCCCTTGCCATTGTCCCCAAGAATAAATTCACTATAGGCAGCCCCCTGGGTTTTGGGTAGCCCTGATTTCACCACACCATCACCTGGGCAGGGATCAAGCCAGAGTTTTCATGAAAATGGGGAAAAATCGCATAAATCCTCCCTGTAAAACCCTGTTGCAGATGATTATTCTCCAATAAGCAGGGCCCTTAACATATATGTCATCACAATATATTGTGGTTGTATATTTTTGTACGGCGCTTTATGCGGAGATTTGCCCTTAGCGGGCAATGCGAACAGGAAAGACGTAATAAAGTAAGGCAATTGAAACGAATTGTCACAATACTGAGTTGCGAGCAGGCAAGACCAGGTAACGATGATACCGACGAAGCAACAACCAATTAAGCTGGCGGATGGCGGCAAACGTTCTGTACGGACGCAATTTGGTGCGCTTTGTTACCGGCTTCATCAGGGGCGCGTGCAGGTTTTGCTGATCTCTTCACGTGGTGTCGGACGCTGGGTGATCCCCAAAGGTTGGCCCATGGATGAAAAGACCCCCGCCGAAGCATCCGCGACCGAAGCCTTTGAAGAAGCTGGTGTTAAAGGCAAAATCTATGAAACCGTGCTGGGGCTTTATTCCACCATGCGCGAAGCATCCGGCAGTTCTGATGCGCTGATCCCCTGTATCGTTGCGATCTTTCCAATGAAGGTAAAGCAGATCCTAAAGGATTACCCAGAAGCAGACGAACGCAAGCGTCAGTGGTTTTCCCCGAAGAAAGCCGCAACCCTTGTGGATGAACCGGAACTGGCACAAATCATCCGAAATTTTGATCCAAAGACCCTGACATAAACGGGATTTGCGCCACTGATTGTCAGTGCAGCATTGTGTTTAACGGCGCGGGATCCTATTTAATGCTTAGGAACAGGATGGATGCATGATCCGCTATACGCTGAAATGTGAAAATGATCACAGCTTTGACAGCTGGTTTCAATCAGCTGACGCCTTTGACAAACTTCAGGGCGCAGGGATGAATGCCTGCCCGGATTGCGGAAGTGTAAAGGTTGCAAAATCTCTGATGGCACCGCGCGTGACAACTGCGCGTAAAAAGGCAACTGCCCCGGCAGAACCTGCGCCAACACCAACAGCAACGCAGCCCCCTGCCCCGGCCCCGGTAAAAACCGCAACGCCTTTGTCTACGCCTCAAAGCGAAACAGAGGCGGCGATTGCGCGCATGAAATCTGAAGTCGAGACGAATTCAGAATATGTCGGCATGAGCTTTGCAGACGAAGCCCGGGCCATGCATGACGGTGATATTGATGCGCGCCCGATCTGGGGCGAAGCCAAACCGGAAGAAGCCAAGTCCCTGATCGAAGACGGCGTGCCAGTTCTGCCTTTGCCCTTTACCCCCACGCGCAAAACCAACTAACCTGCCGCAAAAGCGGGAGAGATATAATGACTATTCTGATCACAGGTGCCAACCGGGGCATTGGCGCGGAAATGATGCGCCAGTATCAGGCCAGTGACAAAACGGTGATCGGAACAACGCGGGGTGACAGCACGCCCGATCTTCTAAGTTTCGACGTAACTTCAGAAGCCTCTGCCCGCGAACTGGAACGGTCTCTTGAACCCCGGGCACTTGATCTGCTGATTTGCAATGCCGGTGTCTACCCGGATAAGGGACGTTATATTGGGGACGATCTGCCCGCGGATATGTGGGCGCAGGTTTTTGCGGCCAATGTGACCGGCGTTTACAAAACCATCGAAGCCAGCCTGCCCGCCCTGCGACGCACCAGAAACGCAAGAATTGCAATTATTGGTTCGCAGATGGGCACCCGCGACAAGGCCCAGGGCGGCAGCTATATCTACCGCGCCTCTAAGGCTGCGGTGATCAATCTTGCCTTCAACCTGGCCCATGATCTGCGTGATGAAGGCATTGCTGTCGGCGTCTATCATCCGGGATGGGTTCAAACCGATATGGGGGGAGATGCTGGTCACGTGACACCCGAAGCATCAGCCAGCCAGCTGATCCGTCATTTCGATGCGTTAAACATGGAACGCAGCGGAGAGTTTCTGGCCTTTGATGGATCGCCGCACTCTTTGTAAGAAACTCGGGGCAGATGTCAGACACCTGCCCTGATCGTTAAGCTTACTCAGGCCAGCCGCCTGCGCGCATTTCTGCAGAGATTTCAAGTCGCACGATGTCGCTGGTCAGGGGGGCATATTGGCCGACGCCATAGTCACTGCGCAACAGCGATGAAGTGGCTTCGACACCGATCCACTCTCCCTGATAATAGTCAAAGTAACCGCCCAATGGATGGGTGCCCATGAATTTCATGTTCACATCCAGAACCGCAGGGTGTGTATTGTCTTTTACAGTCAGCTCACCGGTCAGGCGCAGGGTCTCGGCACCGGTCTGCACGGCGGACGATGATACAAAACGGATTTCAGGGTAGGCTTCTGCATTAAAGAACGCTTCGCCTTTCAATTCGTCATCCAGGGCCACAACACCGGTGTGAATGCTGGCCGGATCGATAGTGATATTCACCTGAGTAGCCGCAACATCTTCTGCGTCAAAATCAATACTACCAGAAATGTTTAGCCATTCTCCGTGCTGCTCGGTCAGACCAGCGTGGTCCCAGTAGAACCGCACTTCAGTGTGTGTCGGATCAATCTCATAGGTGTCTGCCAATACGCCAGATGCTGCAAAAATCAGGGCCGCTGCCGTGGTCATTAGGTTCTTCATCAGGATATCCTCTATATATAGATGCATTTGCATCTATATTGCAGATCAGGGTTCCCGAAACCAGCCAGGCTTGATAACAAGACCGTGAGATGACTGAATTTAAATCCCTTGAAACGGCATGGATTGCACTGAACAAGCTGCATGTCCGGGCGCACCGTAATATTGAACAGGCATTGCAAGAAGCCAATCTGCCCCGGCTGGATTGGTATGATGTGCTCTGGGCCTTGGAATGCGCCCCGGATGGATTGCGCCCCTATCAGATGCAGGATGCAATGTTGTTTGAACAATCCAGCTTTTCCCGGCTGACGACAAGATTGGAGAAAGACGGGCTGATTGAACGAAGCAAAGACAGCGCAGATGGACGTGGCCTGGTTCTAAAAATCACCGATACGGGTAAGAAACTGCGCGCCAAAATGTGGCCTGTATATCAACAGGCCATTGCAGCAGAGATGGAACATGTCGCCGAACAAGGCAATGATCTGAAAGCGCTACTTTATCTCAGCCGACCCTAACGCCGCGTTTTCGTTCGAGGACGCGATCCGAAAACCGGAAAAACCCCGGTAATGCCCAATTTTAAGGCAAACACGTCATGTGATGGGCAGGGCTCTTGCGGCCACTGTCACAAACCCCTATGAAATCCTGGATTTAAAGGCACAGGGTGAAGGAAAAACCATGCCGGTTCTGGTGATGAAATTCGGGGGCACCTCGGTTGGTTCGCTTGATCGCATTAAACGTGCGGCCAAACGGATTGGCGTGGAAGTCGCCAAAGGCTACGATGTCATTGTGATTGTCTCGGCGATGTCGGGCAAAACCAATGAACTTGTGGGCTGGGTGAATGAAACCTCGCCGCTGTATGATGCGCGCGAATATGACGCTGTGGTCAGCTCTGGTGAAAATGTCACCGCAGGCCTGATGGCGCTGACGCTGCAGGAAATGGATATTCCCGCACGCAGCTGGCAGGGCTGGCAGGTGCCACTGAAAACCACGTCTGCCCATGCCAATGCCCGGATCGAGGAAATCCCAACCGACAATATGAACGCCAAATTTGGCGAAGGCATGCGGGTTGCAGTTGTTGCGGGCTTTCAGGGCATTTCACCCGAAGGCCGGATCACCACCCTTGGGCGCGGTGGATCTGATACAACGGCTGTGGCCTTTGCTGCGGCGTTTGAAGCGGAACGTTGTGATATCTACACAGACGTTGACGGGGTTTACACCACCGATCCACGCATTTCTGACAAGGCCCGCAAGCTTGATAAAATCGCGTTTGAGGAAATGCTGGAACTGGCATCCCTTGGTGCGAAAGTTCTGCAAACCCGTTCTGTTGAACTGGCGATGCGTTTTGGTGTGCGTCTGCGGGTGCTGTCCAGTTTTGAAGACAATGACGAAAATTTCGGTACGCTTGTCTGCGCCGAGGAGGATATCATGGAATCTAATGTAGTGGCCGGTGTGGCCTATTCCCGCGATGAAGCAAAAGTCACCTTGGTGTCTGTCGCTGACCGCCCTGGCATTGCGGCCGCGATCTTTGGCCCGCTGTCTGAAGCTGGCGTGAACGTCGACATGATCGTACAGAACATTTCTGAAGATGGTCGCACAGATATGACATTCTCCTGCCCGACCGATCAGGTGGCCCGTGCCGAAGCTGCGATGCTGGCTTCTAAAGAAACCGGTGAGATCAACTACCATGACTTGGTGGCTGACACTGATGTTGCCAAAATTTCCATCGTGGGCATTGGCATGCGGTCCCACGCCGGTGTTGCGGCGCAAATGTTTGCAGCCCTGCAGAACGAAGGCATTAACATCAAAGTGATCACCACATCTGAGATCAAGATCTCAGTTCTGGTGGATCGCAAATATATGGAACTGGCCGTTCAGGCGCTGCATGACAGCTTTGGACTGGAAAAATCCTGATCTGTTATAACGCTATAAACCGGCTCGCATTTGCGGGCCGGTTTTCTTTTGGGGGATAGGATGATGATCACTGGCTTTCATGCCCATGTTTATTTTGACGCGGATACAAAAGATCTGGCTGAACAGATCTGCAAATCCGCCGCCCAAACCTTTGGTGTAACCATGGGCCGGATGCATGATCGCCCTGTTGGCCCCCACCCGATGCCATCCTGCCAGCTGGGCACAACGCCTGAACAATTTGCACAGCTTCTGCCTTGGCTGGCCCTAAACCGCCAAGGTTTGATTGTGTTTGCCCATCCGGAAACGGGGCAACATCTGGAAGATCACCGCGACCGTGGAATTTGGTTGGGCACGGGGCTGGGTCTGAACCTGTCGATCTTCCAGTAAGATCACTCAGCTGCGGCCGCTTGCCCGACACCCTTCATAGGCCTGCTGCGCCCGCGCTTCAGAGGCGCCTTCGCGGATCGTCTGGTTATACATATCGCTACAGCTTTGGTCATAGCCTTTGCCCCAGAGGAATTCATTGATCGCGCGATCCCGTTCCGGCGTGCGTTCACATGCTGTCAGGGCAAAAATCAACCCGCATCCGACCAACATCAATCCAGTTTTTCGCATTTTATACATCCTTTCATCCCCCCGCCCCAACTATAAGCCGCAATTGATATCAGGCAAGGACCTCTCCTTTGGTCCGAATTTGCACAGATGATCGGCTAAATTTTTACCACATTTCACCGACTGGACGCATTTCACTGGTTCCTCTTTTGTTTTTTGCGTAAACTCCGGCAAAAGGGCGGACAGGACAGATCATGGCACACAGCACGGAAAGTGAAAGCCGCAAGCTTCTTGGGCGGTTGCGCGAAATTATGGCTGAGGACAGCGCTGGCCAGGCACGTCTGGATCAGATCACCGGGCTTGTCGCGGATTCTATGGAAGCCGATGTATGTTCCATCTATCTGTTCCGTGATGATGATACGCTTGAACTTTGCGCGACCTTTGGTTTGAACGCCGATGCAGTCCATCAGACACGCATGAAAATCGGTGAAGGTCTGGTTGGGCGCGTGGCGAAGTATTCACGCGTGGTAAACACCCCCGATGCCCCATCGGAAAAAGGCTTTCGCTTTATGCCTGAAACCGGGGAAGAAGTTTTTTCTTCCTTCTTGGGTGTGCCTTTGCAACGGCTTGGCGAACGTCTGGGCGTACTGGTAGTACAATCCAAAGACGCCCGCGTGTATACGGATGATGAAGTCTATGCGCTGGAAGTCGTCGCGATGGTTCTGGCGGAAATGACTGAACTGGGCGCTTTTGTTGGTGAAGGGGCGGCCCTGTCCCCCCTGCACAGCCAAGCCGTGATGTTGCGTGGATCTGTGGCGCAGGAGGGTGTTGCGGAAGGCAATGTCTGGCTGCATGAGGCCCGCGTCGTTGTCACCAACCCGATCGCAGATGACCCCGAAGCCGAACAGGCCCGTCTGGAAGAAGCCGTAGAACAACTGCGCGTTTCTGTGGACGAGATGCTGGACAACGCCATTGGTGGTGACAAAGATCAGGTTCAGGTTCTGGAAGCCTATCGCATGTTTGCGAATTCTAAGGGCTGGATGCGTCGGATGTCAGAAGACATCAAACGGGGCCTGTCTGCAGAGGCCGCGGTTGAAAAAGAACAATCCACCGCGCGCGCCCGCATGTCGCAGGCCGCGGATGCCTATCTGCGTGACCGCCTGCATGACCTTGACGATCTGTCGAACCGGCTTTTGCGAATTCTGACCGGCCAGGGCACAAACACCGGCGCAGAAATGCCCGAAAACCCCATTCTGATTGCACGCAATATCGGCCCTGCAGAACTGCTGGATTACGGGCGTGGGCTGAAAGGGATTGTGCTTGAGGAAGGCTCTGTCGGATCTCATGCAACGATTGTTGCACGCGCCCTGGCGATCCCGCTGGTTATCCATACAAAGCGCATCACCAATGAAGCCCTGAACGGCGATCAGATCCTTGTGGATGGGGAGCATGGCACGGTGCATCTGCGTCCAGATGACAGTGTAGTGACGGCCTTTCGCGATAAAATCTTGATGCAGGCCGAGGCCCAGGAACGCTACACATCTATTCGCGAAAAACCTGCTGAAACCCTGTCGGGTGAAGTCGTGAAGCTAACCATGAACGCAGGTCTGATGGCCGATCTGCCCAGTCTGCCCACATCCGGTGCCGAAGGTGTTGGCCTGTTTCGCACGGAACTGCAATTTCTGATCCGTAACAAAATGCCCAAACGTGCGGAACTTGCCGCGACCTATACCCGGGTTCTGGATGCGGCAGGCGATAAACCTGTGATTTTCCGTACGCTTGATATCGGGTCAGATAAAGTTCTGCCCTATATGAATCCGCTGGATGAACCAAACCCTGCACTTGGCTGGCGCGCAATCCGGGTTGGCCTTGATAAACCCGGCGTCATGCGTATGCAAATTCAGGCCCTTTTGCGTGCTGCGAATGGCCGCGATCTGTCGGTGATGTTCCCGATGGTGGCCCAGTTTGAAGAGTTCAAGCAGGCCCGTGATCTGATCCTGCGCGAAGTGGAACGTGAACGTGTTCTGGGCCATGCTTTGCCCGGCAACCTGGAAATCGGCACGATGCTAGAGACCCCGTCTCTCGCGTTTGCACCAGATCAGTTCTTTGAAATGACTGATTTTATCTCCATCGGTGGCAATGACTTGAAACAGTTCTTTTTCGCGGCTGACCGTGAAAATGAACGGGTGCGCAAGCGTTATGACACATTAAGCGTGAGTTTCCTTAACTTTCTGGAAACCATTGTGGAACGCTGCCGGGTTGGCAACACGCCTTTGTCGTTTTGTGGGGAAGATGCGGGCCGCCCGGTAGAAGCCTTATGTTTTGCTGCGATGGGACTGCGGGCCCTGTCCATGCGCCCGGCTTCCATTGGCCCGGTCAAACACCGTTTGCGACGCACAAACCTGACGGAGCTACGCGCCGTGATTGACGAAGCACGCAATGACGCAGTGCAGTCTGTCAGGCCGGCAGTAATGGAATATCTACGCAAAAACTGACTTGGAAACATATCAAGAACATTCAGACAATCTTTACGCTTACCGGACTATGCTTTCGACATATGTTCACGGCGGAGGAACAGATGCATATTTTTGATTTAGGTCTTAGTATTGTTGTGGCGGTTTGTGCTGCATTTTGCCTGTTGAAGGGCGGAAATCCACTGTGGCTATCTGCAATTGGGTATTGCGCTGGAGGATGCCTTGTGCTGCTTGTTCTGGGGATGGCACGGTATATAGATGCGGGATCTATGCAGCGATATGGCGCCCCATCTCTAAGGCATCCATGACGTAATCTGATCCAGAAATCGATCCCCGACGGCCCAATCCGGAGAAACAATGCATCCGCTTTTGTCCTCAGCAGTTATTGGACTGATCGCAGGTGCTATTGGGTTTTGTTTTGGGATCGGCACGGGGTTCTATGTACTAATTTACATCGCCTCCGGAAGTCTGTCTCTGCTTTTACTCGCGATATTTCGGTTCTGCTGTCCTCGCCCATCGCAGGTAAAAGACACTGAGATTAAACGTCCGCCTTAGACACATTCCCCGAAACCCCACGCCAGCTTTCCAAGGTAAGTTCCAGACCAAGCACGCGTTCGGGGTTGGTTGGCGGCGGCATAATGACATCCCGCAAACGGGTGAATCCAAAACGGCGATAATATGGTTCATCCCCCACAAGCATGACCCGTTCCCAGCCGATTTCCCGGGCAACTTCAAGGCTGTGGCGCATCAAAGATCCGCCCAACCCTTCGCCTTGATGGGTCGGATGCACGGCAACAGGACCAAGCAGTAAAACCTGGTGCCCGGACACATCCACAGGCCAGTACCGGATAGCGCCCGCCAGAATGTTTTCTTCGTCGCGTGCAATGATAGAAAGCTGAGCAACAGGGGGAATATTATCGCGCAGACGATAGGAGGACAGGGCTTCGCGCCCCGGTGCAAAACAAAGATCATAGAGGGCTTCGACTTCCCACCAGTCTTCCGTCGTTTCCTGCCGCAGCTCGATCATCTGCGCCCCTCACACAGTTTTCCACCCCACGCATCTGGATCTTTTCCCCATGCGCAACTAACTCTGAGTAAACCGCAAATCCCGCGAAGGAAAGCAGATGTTTTATCGCCCCGCAGATGGTCACGGCCTGCCCCATAACCCGTTTAACGCCCTGATCACCCCCCGCCCCATTGGCTGGATCTCAACCCGGGACGTGCAGGGGCGTGATAATCTTGCGCCCTATTCCTTTTTCAACGGAGTTGCTTATGAACCGCCCCAGGTGATGTTCGCCACGACGTCAGCCAAAGAGGACCGCGATGGCATGAAAGACAGCGCCAGTCTCATTCAGGAAACCGGGGTGTTCTGCGTGAATGTGGTCGGGTTTGAAATGCGCGATGCGATGAACGCAAGTTCAGCTGCCCTGCCCGCCGGAGACGACGAATTTCTGCACGCAGGCCTGATCAAAGCCGAATGCAATGACATCAATTGCCCCCGGGTGGCCAATGCCCCGGCCGCGCTTGAATGCCGATTGACGAAAATGATGCAATTGCCCGGCCAAGCCAACACCGTGGTTTTCGGCGAAGTTATTGGCGTGCATATGCGTGATGACTGCATGGTTGATGGCATGTTCGACGCGACAAAATATCAGCCTTTGGCCCGGATGGGATATCGTGATTACGCAAAGATCGATGAGGTCTTTACCCTTGCGCGTCCCGATGATTAAATCCCGACAAAGATAACAAATTGCAGGAGCCCCCGATGAACACAGAAACCATGATTGGCGTGATCGGGGGCTCTGGTCTCTATGAAATTGATGGTCTTGAAAATGCCACTTGGCAGGCGGTGGACAGCCCCTGGGGCACACCATCAGATGAAATCCTGACGGGTACGCTGAATGGTGTAAAGATGGCCTTTCTGCCACGCCACGGGCGTGGTCATGTACATTCACCTTCCTCAGTGCCGTATCGCGCCAATATTGACGCATTGAAACGCCTGGGCGTCACCGATGTGATTTCAGTATCGGCCTGTGGTTCCTTCCGCGAAGAAATGGCGCCAGGCGATTTTGTGGTGGTGGACCAGTTCATCGATCGCACGTTTGCCCGGGAAAAATCATTTTTCGGCACGGGCTGTGTTGCCCATGTGTCTGTCGCCCACCCGACCTGTCCACGTCTCAGCGCCGCCTGTTATGAAACAGGCCAGGCCGCAGGCATCACCATGCACAACGGTGGCACCTATCTGGCGATGGAAGGTCCGCAATTTTCCACCCTCGCGGAAAGCAAAATGTATCGCGAAAGCTGGGGTTGTGATGTGATCGGTATGACCAATATGCCCGAAGCAAAACTGGCCCGCGAGGCCGAACTTTGTTACGCTTCTGTTGCGATGATCACCGATTATGACAGCTGGCACCCCGAACACGGCGAAGTGGATGTCACTGAAATCATTAAGACACTCATGGGGAATGCGAATAAGGGGCGAGACATGATTGCGCGCTTGCCCGATCTTTTGGGGTCAGATCGCGCGCCTTGTGAACATGGGTGTGACCGCGCGCTTGAATTCGCAATTTTGACGGCACCTGACAAACGCGATCCGGCACTGATGGCAAAACTGGATGCCGTTGCTGGCCGTGTAATCGGGTGAGAAAACGGGTTCTGATCCTAGGTGCTGACGGCTTTATCGGCCGTCACATCGCCTTTGAATTTCGCGCCGCCGGCTGGCAGGTTTTGGCCTGCGCGCGACGGATCAGAGCCCTAAAACATATGGGGTTTGAGACCCTTCAGGCGGATTTGTCCAGGGCTGAAACACACGATCCATCCTTTTGGGGCGAACATATATGTGGCGCAGTGATCAATGCTGCGGGTTTGTTGAATGCAACAGAGGCGGTGTTTGAAGCAGTGCATATCAAAGCACCCGAAGCTGTGTACCGCGCCATGCCAGATGCACGAAAACTGTTAATCTCTGCGGTTGGAATCGATACACCGGACACCGGATTTGCACGCTGGCGACGCCAGGGAGAGATCCTTGCCCGAACGCATAACGCGATCTGCCTGCGCCCGGGCCTTGTGCTGGGGGACACGTCTTATGGCGGATCATCTTTGTTACGTGCGCTGGCCAGCCTGCCCCTGACACCTTTGCCTGGCGGTGGTAACCAGGTGATGAACCCGGTGCATGCAGCCGACCTTGCACATGTGGTGCGGGAAATCATGGAAGACCCATCTGATTTTGCGACAGGCCCGCATGACATTGGCGGGCCCGAAACCGTAACCCAAGCGCAGATGATTTCGGGCTATCGCGGGTGGTTGGGCCTAGCCCCCTGTCGCAACTTTACTCTGCCTGCAAGACTTGCTGCGTTGGTTGGAAAGATCGGGGACTTTATGCGTTTGGGACCAATTTCCAGCACCGCCCTGTCACAGCTTGAAACCGGTGTATTGGCTGACAATGTCACCTTGGCTACGCAGCTGGATAACAAGCCGCGTGGATTTACAGATTTCGTAAACGCGCGGCCTGCGGGAACCCAGGATCTGTGGCAGGCCCGCCTGTATCTGTTACGCCCATTGCTGCGCATTGCTTTGATTTTCATGTGGGTCCTGTCAGGGCTGATTGGATTGTTTCTGCCACCCGAAACGTTCCTACCCATGCTGGACGGCACATTTTTCCCGGATTGGGCTTTGATCACAACCGCACGCCTTGGCGGGATCGCGGATCTCGGGATTGCCTGGGCGCTATTGCGTGGCTGGCGGCTGAAACTGATGGGAATTGTGCAGATATCACTGGTTGGCGGCTATACCATCGGGCTAAGTTTGCTTGCCCCTGCGCTATGGGTATTGCCTGTCGGGGGGCTTTTGAAGAACCTGCCAATCCTGCTATTGTTGGTGATTTTTCTGATCCTAGAGGAAGAACGCTGATGGATTGGTTTTTCATTGTGAAATGGGCGCATATTCTGTGTTCCACCGTTTTATTCGGCACGGGCATCGGTACCGCATTTCAGATGGTCTGGGCCATGCATTTGGCCCGAAAGGGCCGGGTTGAAACCGTACATTCAGTGGCCTCGGGCGTTGTTATCGCAGATTGGGTTTTCACAACCCCGGCAGGGATCATTCAGCCAGCAACTGGTCTTTGGCTGATATGGCTTCAGGGCTGGCCCCTGACCGAAAGCTGGTTGATCGCAACCTATGTTCTGTATGGAATTGCGCTGATCTGTTGGCTCCCGGTGGTTCACCTGCAAATCCGCATCCGTGACTTGGCCAAGGACGCGCTGACAACCTCCGACCCTTTGCCAGATGAGGCCTTCCGTTTATATCGTATATGGTTCGCCCTCGGCTGGCCTGCCTTCATTGGGTTGACAGGGATATTCTGGTTGATGATCACAAAGCCGGTTATTTATTAGGGAAATCACATATGCGCCTGACAGGGATTGATATTGCACGGTTCATGGCCTTTACCGGCATGGTTCTGGTGAATTTTCGCATCGCTGCACATGTGGATGCCGGTGCGGATCTGCCCAGTCTTTTGACCAACAGTCTTGAAGGGCGGGCGGCCGCGTTGTTTGTTGTTCTTGCCGGTATTGGCTTCACCTTGGGGCATGCAAGCGGACGACAACCATGGCACTTGTCTTTGCGCCGGGCAGTGTTTCTGTTCATCATTGGCATGATGGATATGGTTATTTTTGATGCAGATATACTGCATTTCTATGCATTGTATTTCCTAATTGGAATGCTGTTCACCCGGATATCAAACCGGGGATTGCTGATCGGTGCAGGCGCGATTATGCTGATCGGCTATATTGCATTGTTTGTCTTTGACTATGAACATGGCTGGGATTTCGAGACGTTAAAATACGCAGATTTCTGGACCATCCCCGGATTTCTGCGCAATTCATTGTACAATGGCTGGCATCCGGTTTTTCCATGGGCCGCATTTCTGTTAATTGGCATGTGGGTGGGGCGATTGGATCTGGCGACGCCACGGATACAGCTTCGCCTTCTCATCTGGGGGACGGTCACGACAGTTGCAACCTGGGCATTCAGCGCTGGACTGATACGCTTGGATACGGAATTTACCGACATCGTTTCCATTCATCCCATCCCGCCAACGCCATTTTACATTCTGGCCGGGTCTGGCACGGCACTTGCAACATTGGGTTTAATTCTGTTGATCACCCCTGCCCTAGATCACCTGCGCCTAGGCAACTTTCTGGCCGCCCCTGGCAAGATGAGCCTGACATTATACATGGCGCATATCTATCTGGGTATGGGAACACTTGAAGGGTTCGGCAAACTGGATGGTAGCCTGTCCACGGGCGCAGTTTTCATGACGTCTCTCGCATTTTGCGCGATTGCCGCATTGTTTGCACGCCTCTGGTTCTGTAAGTTCAAACGCGGCCCGCTTGAGGGTCTGATGCGGCTCACCACAGAAGGCAAAGTGAGATGAAAAAAGACGTCAAAGATTACATTCGCACGATTGTGGATTTCCCCCATGAGGGCATCATGTTTCGCGATGTAACCACATTGTTTTCGGACCCGCGTGGGTTTCGTATGGCGATTGATCAACTGCTGCACCCCTATGCCGGACAACCCATTGATAAGGTCGTCGGGCTCGAAGCGCGCGGCTTTATCCTGGGCGGTGCGATCGCACATCAGCTGTCCGTAGGTTTTGTGCCTGTACGTAAAAAGGGCAAGCTGCCCGGCACAACAATCAGCCAAGATTACAAACTGGAATATGGCGAAGCGATTGTTGAAATTCACGATGACGCCCTAAAGCCCGGTGAACGTGTGCTGGTTGTGGATGACCTTCTGGCGACAGGTGGCACTGCAGAAGCCGGGATTAAACTGCTGGAACGCCTTGGTGCGGACATCATTGGATGTGCCTTTGTCATCGATCTACCGGAACTGGGCGGACGTAAGAAGCTGGAAGCACTTGGAATGGATGTATACAGTCTTTGCGAATTTGACGGGGTGTAAGGTAAGTTTTTTTTGCTGACGTTCTAATTTTCATGGTTTCTGTAAACCTTTCGGTAACACTTAGGCTCTAAGACTGAACTTGTCCGTTACCCACGGACGCTGCTTGCAAAACACACGTAAAAGTACCGACCGCCCTGCCCTGCGCAGGGCGGTTGTTTTTTTGCACCTATATTTTCCGATTCATGCCAGAACGGCCCCGGGGTTCATGATCCCCCGTGGATCCAACGCCAGTTTGATCTGTTGCATCATCAGGCGTTTCGCCGGATCGGCATAGCGGTTTAATTCGCCCGCCTTCATACGCCCAACCCCATGTTCGGCGCTGAAAGATCCGCCGTATTCATGCACCAAATCATGCACAAGGCGTTCAATTTTTTCTTTCATATGTGCCCAGCTATCACAGGGTTCCCCAGCCGGAGGGAAAACATTGTAGTGCAGATTGCCATCGCCAAGGTGACCAAAGCAGTTCACCCTCACAGGCGCAATTTCTGCAATTTTCGCCATACCCTGCGGGATGAAATCAGCCAGAGATGACAAGGGCAGCGAAATGTCATGACTGACAATCGCACCGACTTTTTTGTTGGCCGCTGGGATATGTTCTCGCAAAGACCACAATTGCGCACGTTGCCCAAGGGATTGGGCGATGACACCATCAGACACCAATCCTGCCTCGGCCCCCGCTACAAAAAGTTCTTCCAACAATGTTTCGGGGTTTAGCGCCTGGGGCAGGCCCAATTCCACAAGAACCGACCAGTCTGGAAGGTCAGAAAAGGGTTGATGAATGTCGGGCAGAGTATCCCGCACAAACCCCATCCCAGTACCAGATATCAGCTCAAAGGCCGATACGCCGCCCCCCGAAATATCGCGTGCGCGCCCGAGCAATTCAAGCGCCGCAGTCGGATCACGCACGACAAGGATCGCCGTTCCAACCCGGGCAGGACGGGGGGACAAACGCAGACTGGCAGCCGTGATTATGCCCAGCGTGCCTTCCGCCCCGATCAACAGGTTTTTTAAATCATACCCGGTGTTGTCCTTACTAAGGCGCGATAGATTGTTCAATATCGTACCATCCGCCAGCACTGCCTCGACCCCAAGGCACAGATCACGGGTATTGCCATAGCGCAGCACATTTACCCCGCCCGCATTTGTGGCCAGATTGCCGCCAATCTGACAGGTGCCTTCGGAGGCAAGGGACAGAGGGAAAAGACGATCGGCCTGTTCCGCGGCATCCTGAACGGCGGATAAGGTCATGCCAGCTTCTGCGATCAGTACATTTTCTGAAGGGAAAATATTGCGCAACTGGTTCATGCGTTCCATCGACAGGATCAAAGGTAAAGGCCCCTGATCGGCAGACATAATCTGGCCCCCAACAAGCCCGGTGCCGCCTCCAAAAGGGATCACCCCAACCTGACGTTCGTTGCAAAATTTTAGGATCTCGGAGACTTCACGCGTATTTCTCGGGGCGATGATAGCGCCAGCGTGACCCATAATGCGTTTACGGGGTTCTTCAAGGTACAGCCCAGTATCGGGACGCAAAAGATCCGTGCCGAAGCGGTTGGTCAGATGAGAAATGAATTCCGGATTCGCAGGGTTCAACATGTGGGCCTCCGGTTTTGAAGTGATCATGGGCAGGCCTGAGTTTCAAGCAAGAAGCGCCCTGTCCGGTTTTCCGGTTTTCCGGTTTTCCGGTTTTCCGGTTTTCCGGTTTTCCGGTTTTCCGGTGAAAATGCGCCTTCTTCAGGTCGTAGTAAGTAAAAAATACTTAACCCGCGTCTGATTTCCCCCGGCGATCCCCACGCAAATTGGCATATAATACATGCGTGCGCCAACGACCATTAATCTGCAGGTAACTTTGTGCGACACCTTCGTATTTGAAACCGGATCGTTCCAGCAGGCCCCGGCTTGGTTTATTTTCAGGCAAGCAAGCGGCCTCAAGACGGGACAGATCCAGATCGCGGAAGGCGTAATGTTCCATCGCCAGAAGCGCCTCTAGCATATAACCTTGACGTGCAAATCCATGCCCGATCCAATAGCCCAGCGTCGCAGCCTGTGCCGGGCCGCGACGGATGGTATCCAGTGTGATCGCACCAATCAGGTAATTATCTGCCCGGCGAAAAACAAAGAGAGGCACCGCCGTACCCTGCGCAATGGACCGGCGTGCCCAATAGACCCGGTTGGTAAACCCCTTGCGGGACAGGTGATCTTTCGACCAAACAGGTTCCCAAGGTGTCAGAAACGCCTGACTGTTGCGACGCAGCGCCGCCCATTCTCGGAAATCACCATGCTGGGGTGGGCGCAGATAAAGGCGCTCTGTTTCCAGTCTGACATTACGCTTGCGCCCGAGCATCAGCCCACCTTGCGACGTTCATTCAGGGCCGCCAGATCTGCAGCGCCCGCCACCGGACCGTATTGCGCAAGCGTCGCAGATGCTGTTCCAGCCATATCTGCCCCAAATTTACGCAGTGCCGCGAGATCAACACTGTCGATCTTTTCAACCACTTCCGACACCGGGGGCACACGGCCCCAGATTGCGGTCATCCGGGCCAAGCGTTCCGTGCGGTTCGAGGGGCTTTCCAGCCCCATTAGCATGCCCGCTTTCATCTGCGCACGCGCGCGATCCAGTTCAGCCTGCGTGATGGTATCAGCGGCACGTTTCATTTCATCAATGGTTACCAGCGCCAGTTCTCTGACCTGATCACCGCTTGTCCCCGCATATATCGTGGTCATACCACTGTCGGCAAAGGCACCGGCCTGGGCGTAGATCGTATAGCAAAGGCCACGTTTTTCACGCAGTTCCTGGAACAGGCGCGAAGACATGCCCCCGCCCAAAACGCCCGAATACAACTGAGCCGCCCAGATGGCGTCATCTGTGTAAGCCGGGCCTTCAAAAGCCAGGGCAAAATGTGCCTGCTCAAGGTCTTTCTCAACCCGAACTTCGCCGCCGTGATAGGTGCCACCAAGCACCGCAGGTGTCGGGCGTGCAGGGTGATTGCCAAACAAGGCTTCGGCCTGCTTTACAAGTTCATCGTGGTCCACGGCCCCTGCAGCGGCAAGGATCATATTGCCCGGGCCGTAATGCGCGCCGATGAAGCTTTCAAGATCAGCCTTCTGGAAGGAGGAGACCTTTGCAGCGGGGCCAAGGATCGTACGACCCAGAGGTTGGTTGGGATAGGCTTTTTCCTGCAGCCAGTCGAAAATCACATCATCAGGTGTATCCAGTGCCTGACCGATTTCCTGCAGGATCACGCCGCGTTCTGTTTCGATCTCATCTTGATCAAATGTCGGGTTCAGCAGAATATCCGCAATCACATCCAGCGCAAGCGGCACATCGGCCCCCAAGACGCGGGCATAATACGCCGTCATTTCACGCGAAGTATAGGCGTTTAGATAGCCTCCTACATCTTCGATCTGTTCCGCAATATCAAGTGCGGAACGGGTCGCCGTCCCCTTAAACGCCATATGTTCAAGGAAATGGGCAATACCATTCTGCGCCTCTGTTTCATTGCGGCCACCGGCATTCACCCAGATCCCAAGGGTCGTGCTTTCAAGGCCGGGCATGGATTCTGTCACAATGCGAAAGCCGTTGGAGAGCGTATGGGTTTGCAGGCTGCTGGCCTGAGACGCGGACTGGTTCAAATTGCTACTCACTTCTTAAGACGACTTCAGACGGGCACGGATCAGGCTTGTCAGCGCATCAAGGTCATTGGCCACAGGGGTGACGCGTTCGCTGCGATCAAACAGATCGGCCATATGTGCGGGGAGACCCACATCAACGCCACAGGCGTCTTTCACAGCTGCCGGGAACTTCGCAGGATGGGCGGTGGCCAAAGTGATCATTGGCACCTCTGACAGGTGCTGATCACCAATGCGTACGCCAATCGCAGAATGCGGGCACAGAACTTCGCCGGAACGTGGCAACATGTCTTTGATGGTTGCGCTGGTCTCTTCTTCGGAAACACGACCAGATTTAAACTGTTCGCGCAGGGCTTCCATTGCGCCTTGGCTGATGGTGAAACTGCCGCTGTCTGACAGGTCATTCATCACAGATCGGATCGCATCGCCATCACGTTCATAGGCGTCAAACAGGGCACGTTCAAAGTTGGAACTGACCTGAATATCCATAGAGGGGCTGATGGAAGGGCTTACACCCTCTTTTGTATACGCGCCGGTTTCCATAGTGCGGTGCAAAATATCATTCTGATTTGTGGCAATCACAAGGTCTTTGATCGGCAGACCCATTTTCTTTGCGATATAGCCTGCAAAGATGTCACCGAAGTTACCGGTTGGCACGGTGAAAGACACTTCACGATGCGGCGCGCCAAGGGACACAGCGGAGGAGAAATAATAAACAACCTGCGCCAGCACCCGGCCCCAGTTGATGGAATTCACACCTGCAAGACCAACTTCATCGCGGAAATCATGGTCGTTGAACATGTCTTTCAGACGGGCTTGGCAGTCGTCGAAATCACCTTTGACCGCAAGCGCATGCACGTTGCTTTCAGAAGGCGTGGTCATCTGACGGCGCTGAACCTCAGACACGCGGCCTTCGGGGAACATGATGAAGACATCAACATTGTCGAGGCCTTTGAAAGCCTCAATCGCTGCAGACCCCGTATCGCCAGACGTGGCACCAACGATCACAACACGTTCGCCACGTTTGGTCAGTGCCGCCTGAAACATTTGCCCAATCAGCTGCATAGCGAAATCTTTGAAGGCCAGCGTCGGGCCGTGGAACAATTCCAACAAGAAATGGTTCGGGGCAAGCTGTTTCAACGGCGCGCGTGCATCATGTGCAAACCCCGCATAGGCGTTGTTGATCAGGGTACGGAATTCATCATCCCCAAAACTGTCCCCAACAAAGGGACGCATCACCCGGTAAGCGATTTCTTCGTAAGACTTGCCCGCCATGTCTTCGATTTCAGCTTTTGTCAGGGTTGGCACGGTTTCGGGCACATAAAGGCCGCCATCACGGGCAAGCCCGGTCAGCATTGCGTCTTCAAAGGATAGTTCCGGCGCTTGGCCACGGGTCGAGATATATTTCATCGCTCTGCTTTGCTCACTGAAGCTTCGGTGTTTGTTGTCTGATACGCCAGACAACAGCGGCTGTCATCACCAACCATATAAATGCCAGGGAAAACCATGTGATTGCGTAACCTAAATGATCATTAGGGATGCCATCAGATGTTACCGGCATAGGGCGGGCGATGAACGTATTGGGTGTCACGTTACGCGCGACAATCAGGATGGGATCGACATCCAACGACATAGCAATGGCGGGAATGTCGCGGGCATACCAGGTGGTGCCATCCGGGGCTGGGGTAAAACCATCGACTTCATCCGGCCAAAGAAGGTTGCCTGTCACGGTTAGTTCGACAGCTGTATCCAGATCATCCACCGTGTCCTGACGACGGAACCCGCGATCCAACAGGATCTTGCGCCCCTGCACGTCGAAGATCGAAATCATCCGATACCCAGCGCCCTGGTTCTTCGCCGTTGCAAAAACCTGCACGCCAGGACTGGCAAGGCCTGTTACCGTCACGGGAAGGTAGCGGTCCTTTATTGGATCTGGTTGTTCGGGCAATGCCACAGCGGTGGCCTGAATGCGCGCATCGATTTCAGCAAGCGCATCTGTTTTCCACGCCAGACGCGAGACCTGCCAAGACCCCAGCCACACCAGAATGATCAAGCCTGTTATGCCAAAAACCAGTGTCAGGATCAGTTTGCCGTTCATCTTGTGTCTCGCTTGCCCATCCACTGCACGCTAAAGAAAAAGCGCAGGTGTTCCCACCCGCGCTTTAAAACCGTTATTTGCAGAAGGTGCAAGCTTACGCGCCCCAGATGTAAACAGCCGCAAACAAGAAGAGCCATACAACATCCACAAAGTGCCAGTACCATGCAGCCGCTTCAAAACCGACGTGCTGTTCCTGGGTGAAGTGGCCAACCCGTGCGCGCATCATGCAAACGAACAGGAAGATGGTGCCTACGATCACGTGGAAGCCGTGGAAACCCGTCGCCATATAGAAGACGCCGCCATAGACGCTGCCGCCCAGACCAAAGGTCGCGTGGCTGTATTCATAACCTTGGAAGAAGGTGAACACGAGGCCCAGCAGAACAGCGATCAGCAGACCATTGATCATGTCTTTGCGGTTGTTTTCGTGGGCCAAAGCGTGGTGCGCCCAGGTACAAGCCGCGCCGGAACACAGCAGAATCAGCGTGTTGATCAGTGGCAGATGGAACGGATCAAATGTTTCAATGCCAACCGGCGGCCAAACACCGTCAATTGCGGGGCTGTCTGGGCCCATTGGGTACATGGCGTTTTTGAAGAATGCCCAGAACCAAGCAACAAAGAACATGACTTCGGACATCACAAACAGGATAAAGCCCAGACGCAGACCGATGCGAACAACAGGCGTGTGATCCACACCGTTTTGACCTTCGGTGACCATTTCAGACCACCAAGCGAACATCACATACAGTGTACCAGCCAAGCCAGCAAAGAACATCCAAGGGGAATCCTTAGCCATCCACATGACCGCGCCGTAAAGCATAACAAAGCCTGCAACAGCAGCCATCAGCGGCAGCCAGCTTGGGGCCAGAATGTGATAATCGTGATTTTTTTCGTGTGCCATGTGCGTTCCCTCTGCTGGAGGCTTTTCTTATTCAGTTCTGTACCACCGGAGCATCGGACGCAAGTTGCGCCACATCTTCCGGCAGGTCGGTTTCATAAAAGGTGTAGGACAGTGTGATGTGTTGTGCAAACTTTGCTTCGCGATCGTTCACAATTTCCGGGTCGACATAGAATGTCACCGGCATCATCACCCGTTCACCGGGTTGCAGCACCTGCTCGGTAAAGCAGAAGCAGTCAATCTTGGTAAAATACGCACCCGTTGAATAAGGCGCGACGTTGTAGCTGGCGGTGCCGGCCACAGGGCGATCAGTTGGGTTATAGGCCTCGTAATAGATCAGGCCGGTTTCACCGATGCGGATTGTGACGTCATCCTGCGCCGGGCGGAATTCCCAGGGCATATCCCGATCCAAAGAAGCATCAAAGCGAACAATGATCGTTTCATTCAGTATCGTTCCCGATCCATCAGCCGCCACTTGTGTTGTACCGCCAAATCCAGTGACCCGGCAGAACCAGTCGTAGAACGGTACAGATGCCCAGGCCAGAGACCCCATCAGGGCCACAACGCCAACCAGCTTAAATGCGGTGCCCGCGTGGTTTTGCTGGGGCGCGCTCATTCAGACACCGTTTCGTTGGACAAGCCCTGCGATGCGTTATAAGCCTCAGGCACATTGCCAATGACATTCACCTTTACAACGGTGATGCCAAATACAAGGGCCACGAACGCCGCTAAAACAAGGCCGAGGCCTGCGTTACGGCTGAAGCGGCGCTTGTGAATTTCATGTTCAACTTTGAGATCCATCAGAAACCTCCCCATCCGAAAGATTTCAGACCTGCTTCCAGCAGCAATGCCGAGAAATGCAGGAACAGATAAAGCAGTGACAGTTTAAAATAACTGCGTTCGGCTTTATAGTCGTCCGCTTCGGCCGCAGCATCGTCACGTTTCAGAATTTGCACTGCGCCGCGAATGAACAAAGCGTTCAGCACAACAGATGTGATCAGATAGGCCCAGCCGCCAATGGACGTCGCAGCAATCCCAAGCGTCACAATCGCCAGCGGGATTGTATAGGCCAGAATGTGTTTGCGCGTGGCCACCCGACCATGGGTCACAGTCAGCATTGGCACGTCGGCATCGGCATAATCTGTCTTCGTGAACAGCGCCAATGACCAGAAATGTGGCGGCGTCCACATGAAGGTGATCATGAACATCAGCACGCTTTCGATGGACACACCACCGGTTGCCACGGCCCAGCCGATCATCGGAGGAAAAGCACCCGCCGCACCACCGATCACGATGTTCTGCGGCGTTAGGCGTTTCAACCACATGGTGTAGATCACCACATAAAAGAAAATCGTAAAGGCCAGAAACAGACCTGCAAAGATATTTGCGGTCAGGGCCAGCATAATGCAGGAAAAACCAGACAGGGCACAGCCCAGACCAAAGGCTTCTTCCTTGGTCACTTTGCCAGCCGGGATCGGGCGCTTCATGGTGCGCTTCATTTTGGCATCAATGTCGTGGTCATACCACATGTTCAGCGCGCCAGAGGCCCCGCCACCCAATGCGATAAATAAGATGGACACAAACGCCAGGAAAGGATGCACCGGCACAGGTGCCACCATCAGACCAACAAAGGCTGTGAAGACAACAAGCGACATCACCCGTGGTTTCAACAGGGCATAATAGTCACCGAAACCGGCTTCTTGTTCGAAGCCGGATGTGAAGGAATTATCTGCACTCATATCGCTCATGTCAGTTCCGTGTTGCTTGGGGCCACCAGCAAGAAGCCGCGGCCCCGGGCTTCAGGATCAGTTAGAAGAAGCAACTTGGATGGAAGTCTCAGCGTCCAGAGACGCCTGACGACCAAGCCATGCTTCATACTCTTCCTGAGTCACGATCTTAACAGTGATCGGCATATAGGCGTGGTCTTTACCGCAAAGTTCAGAACACTGGCCAAAGTAGATGCCTTCTTTGCCCGGATCAACGTTGAACCACAGTTCAGCCGTACGACCAGGAACACCATCCTGTTTCACACCAAAGGCCGGGATTGCCCAAGAGTGGATCACGTCAGAGGCCGTCACACGAACAACAATGTCTTTGCCTGATGGCAGAACGATTGCGGTGTCAGTCGCCAGCAAATATTCATCCTGGCTGTAGCCGTTTTCTTCAAGCGCATTGCGGCCCAGCATAAAGCTGTCAAACGCAATATCTGTACCGATGTATTCATAGGACCAGTACCATTGGTTGCCGGTCGCTTTGATGTGAATGTCGCCTTCAGGGATCTCTTGCTGGTTAAACAGAACCGGCAGAGAGAACGCGCCGATAAAGACGAGAATAACAATGGGCAGGATTGTCCAGGCAACTTCAAGTGTTGAATGGTGCGTGAATGTTGCCGGTGTTTTATTCGCACGTTGGTTGAAACGCAGGATCACATAGCCAAGCAGGCCAACAACAAACAGAACGATGATCGAGATGATCCACAGAACCATGTTGTCCAAGGCAAATGTGTTTTGTGCAACGCCTGTTACCGCTGGCTGAAAATTCACGCCGCCAGGTGTTGGAGCACCGATAATTTCAAGGCCGGTGATTCCGTCGCTTGATTCCTGTGCGAATGCGGTTCCTGCAGCGATGACGCCGCCTGCTGCTGCCAAGAAGCCTGAAACTGTGCTTTTAAGTTGCATATGTTCGTCCTGTTCACTTTTCCCCGGTCGTCCGTTTTTGCGTTACGAACGATAAATTCTGCCGCTTTTGGCGAAAACCGACGGAATCCAATTGTGTCTGGCCTGCTTGAAACCATATTAAGACGCATGGAACAAGTAATTCATGTGCGCTTTCTGGCCACAAATGTGATTTTATCACGAAAACCCTGCGGCCAATTGGCCAATCCGGTCAGAAAACACGCAGACGCAAAGGCAGAGAAGCACCCATGAGCACTCCACAAATATCTGACGTAGATCGATTTCGCCCATTTGATGACAATTTCGACGAAACACGTGCCCTGAATTTGCTGCGCAGCACACTTGAAGGCGCGGATGACGGCGAACTGTTTATGGAACGCTCTCGGTCAGAAGCCCTAGTATTTGATGACGGCCGCTTGAAGACCGCGAGTTTTGATGCAGGCGAAGGCTTTGGCTTGCGCGCAGTCAGCGGTGAAACCACCGGTTATGCGCACTCCACCGAAATGACCGAAAGTGCCATGAAACGGGCCGCAGAGACTGCACGTCTTGCAGTCGGGTCTGGCGGCGGCGTGATCGCAGACGCCCCACGCAGAACCAATACACAACTGTATCAGCCGCTTGACCCAATTTCAGAGGCACCTTTTGCTGTAAAACTGGACGTTTTGCGCGAAATTGATGATTTCCTGCGCAGCCTTGATAAACGGGTGGTGCAGGTTTCTGCCACACTGGCTGCGTCTGTTCAGGAAGTTGAAATTTTGCGCCCCGAAGGGAGTCGCCTGACCGATGTGCGCCCCATGGCACGATTGAATATCTCTGTTATTGTCGAAGAAGACGGACGTCGCGAAAGTGGCGGGTCCGGCGGCGGCGGACGTGCTGGCATCACCGGCCTTATGCATCGTGATCATTGGCAGGCTGTCGCGCGCGAAGCCCTGCGCGTTGCCTGCGTAAATCTCGAAGCTGTTCCAGCCCCTGCGGGTGTGATGGATGTGGTGCTTGGCCCAGGTTGGCCCGGCATTCTACTGCATGAAGCCATCGGTCACGGGCTGGAAGGTGACTTTAACCGGAAAGGGTCTTCAGCCTTTGCCGGGCTTATGGGGGAACGGATCGCAGCAAAAGGCGTAACTGTTTTGGATGACGGCACGATCCCGGATCGTCGTGGTTCCGTTACCATTGATGACGAAGGCACCCCTGGCGGGAAAAACATTCTGATCGAAGACGGGATTTTGACCGGCTATATGCAGGATCGTCAGAACGCACGCCTAATGGGCGTAGAACCCACAGGGAACGGTCGCCGTCAAAGCTATGCCCACGCCCCCATGCCACGCATGACCAACACTTATATGCTGGGTGGTGATGCGACACGCGAAGAGGTTCTGTCTGGTCTGAAAGACGGGATTTACGCGGTTGGGTTTGGCGGTGGTCAGGTGGACATTACCAACGGGAAATTCGTGTTTTCCTGCACCGAGGCTTACCGGGTTGAGGGCGGCAAAGTCGGCGCACCCGTGAAAGGCGCGACATTGATTGGGGACGGCGCCACCGCCCTGAAACAAATCCGCGCGATTGGCAATGATATGGAAATGGATCCGGGCATGGGCAATTGCGGCAAACAAGGTCAGTGGGTCCCCGTCGGGGTTGGCCAGCCAAGTCTGCTGATCTCGGGTCTAACCGTTGGTGGCGCTGCCACGTAACAACGCGGCAAGCACCGTTGATTCGGGGCTTGCCCGCCCTTTGAGACCGCAAAGCTATTTTCAAATCCGGACGTTTCACATGCCCCATTCCCATTGGTTATTTCATATCAACGCAAACGCAGCAAAGAAGACATTACTCTGGCGTCTTTTGTTAAGCTTCACATGTGGGATTGTCGGTTCGGTTTCTATTTTGTTGACCCTGCTTTTTCTGTATGCCTACACATTTCGAAACAGCCCATACGACCTCGCCATTGACGGCAACATTTATATGATCGGCACTTTTTTGGGTGGATCCCTTGCAGTATATCTGCTGACTCTGCCCCTATGTATCCCCCTTTTTTATTTCCTGCTTCGTCGGGGATTGGGCGGCATAATCATATTTTGCCTGTTGTCACTTTTGCTTGCCATTGGTGGGTATTTTGTGTCCCTAAGCATAATACCCACCATCGACGCCTTCTATGAAGATCAGATGTCGATCAGTAAGCCATCCCTTTTTCTAATCGGTCTATGGCCCATTTTGTCTGGCTATATCATCACTTGGCTATGTCTGCGCCTGTTCCATCGCGCGTTGTTTGAACCGGAAACAGAAGTCGTGGACACCTTTGCCTGACGACGTTCAGAATTCGTTAACCATTCCTGTGCCATAAAATCCGACGGTGACATGCGGAGAACGAAAACGTGAGTAAGGCACAGGCAAATTTATTTTCCACACTCCAAGCCGAGGCCCCGTCCCCCAAAGAACGATTTGCGCGGTTGCAATTGATCCGTTCACACGGAATAGGGATGACTGGATTTCACCGATTGTTGGCTGAATATGGATCCGCGCGGGATATTCTGGCACGTTTGCCTGATGATCGACCGGGGTTTACGCCCTGCCCAAGCGAACGCATTCACAAAGAACTGAAAGCCGGGAAACAGTGCAAGGCCGAGCTTATCCTTTGGGGGGATCCGACCTATCCGCCGGCGTTAAAAGATATTCCCGACCCGCCTGTTGCACTTTGGATGAAAGGAAAAACCGACCTTTTACAACGCCCGGGGGTTGCCCTTGTCGGAGCACGAAATGCGTCATCCATTGGGTTACGCATGGCAAAGCGGCTTGGTGCGGATCTAGGCGGTGAAGGGATGGTTGTGATTTCTGGTCTGGCACGTGGCACGGATGCCGCCGCCCATGAAGGGGCGTTAAGTCATGGTACAATTGCTGTCGTCGCCGGGGGCGTTGATGTGATCTATCCGCCTGACAATAAAGATCTGCAATCTGCCATTTCCGCAACAGGCCTGCTGATCTCGGAACACCCGCCAGGCACACACCCCACCGCGCGACATTTCCCCATGCGCAACCGCATCATTTCAGGCCTGTCGCAGGGTGTTGTTGTTATTGAAGCCGCTTTAAAATCCGGATCCATGATCACTGCGAAGAACGCCCTTGATCAGGGTCGCGAAGTGATGGCCGTACCCGGTCACCCGATTGATACACGCGCCGGAGGATGCAATGCGTTGATCCGGGACGGGGCCACACTGATCCGGGGCGCCGATGATGTATTGCTGGCCCTGCCCCCAATCACAAGCACCTCAGCCACCCCCACAAAAGAAACCCAACCGCAGCCTAGGTCACGCCCCCCGAGAAAGCCACCCGCCGACATCACAGCATTGCATCGCGAAATTCTGGACCGCATGAGCAGTGCACCACAACATGAAAGTGACCTGATGGATGAGTTAAATGTTACCCTGCCAGATCTGGATTTGCTATTAACGCGATTGGAACTGGATGGTCAGCTGGAACGAAAATCCGGCGGTATCTTACGACTTTTGCGATGATTGCCCCGTGGCGCAAATCGGCCAAAATCACAACCGCGAATGCCTTTTCACTTTGCCCCATTGACTTTCCCGTGGTCCCGCCCACATCTTGCGCCGCTATATACATGCGTTGAGTCGAAAGGAATTTCATGCCCGTTGTCGTTGTCGAGTCCCCGGCCAAAGCCAAGACAATCAATAAATACCTTGGTGATGATTACGTGGTTCTGGCATCCTATGGCCACGTCCGTGACCTGCCACCAAAAGACGGATCCGTTGATCCCGAACATGAATTTGACATGAAATGGGAAATCGCAAGCGACAGCAAAAAGCATGTCAAAGCCATTGCCGATGCTCTTGCCGAAGACAATGACCTGATCCTCGCGACCGACCCCGATCGCGAGGGAGAAGCAATTTCATGGCACCTGCAGGAAGCCCTGACCAAACGCAAATCAATTAAAAAGACCACCCCGGTTAAACGGGTTGTCTTTAACGCGATCACAAAATCCGCTGTGACCGAAGCCATGGCAAACCCGCGTGACGTGGACATGGAACTGGTCGAAGCCTACCTTGCGCGCCGCGCATTGGATTACCTGGTGGGCTTTAACCTGTCACCGGTTCTGTGGCGCAAACTGCCGGGCGCGCGTTCCGCGGGTCGTGTGCAATCTGTCTGCCTGCGTCTCATCGTTGAACGCGAAATGGAAATCGAAAGCTTTGATAACCGCGAGTACTGGTCGATCAAAGCCATGATCGAAACCCCGCGCGGACAGACATATGAAGCCAAACTAACGGTTCTTGGCGGCAAGAAGCTGGATAAATTTGACATTGCGACCAAAGAAGCAGCGGAATTGGCCGTACATGCGATCAATTCGCGTGATCTGTCGATTGCCAATGTCGAAGCCAAACCCGCCAGCCGGAACCCTTCTGCACCCTTCATGACGTCGACCCTGCAACAGGAAGCCAGCCGAAAGTTTAATTTTGGCGCACGTCAGACCATGTCAGTCGCGCAACGCCTGTATGAAGCCGGCCTGATCACCTATATGCGGACCGACGGCATTGATATGGCCCCCGAAGCTATCACTGCTGCGCGCGACACAATTGGCGCACGTTACGGCAAAGACTATGTGCCCGGATCCCCGCGTGTTTATAAAAATAAGGCCAAAAACGCGCAAGAAGCGCACGAATGTATTCGTCCGACTGATCTGAGCAAGGCAACTGAAGACCTCAAAATTGCCGACCCAGATCAGCGCAAACTGTATGATCTGATTTGGAAACGCACATTGGCCAGCCAGATGGAAGCGGCGCGTCTTGAACGCACGACTGTGACCATTGGCAGTGGCGATGCACAAATTGAACTGCGCGCCTCTGGTCAGGTGATGTTGTTTGATGGCTTTATGAAGGTCTATGAAGAAGGCCGTGATGATGTCGTTGATGAAGACGACAAACGCCTGCCACAGATTGCCGCTGGTGAACCTGCCAAAAAAGCATCTGTCACGCCGGACCAGCATTTCACACAGCCGCCCCCCCGTTATACAGAGGCGACCCTTGTAAAACGCATGGAAGAACTGGGCATTGGCCGCCCATCGACATATGCATCGGTTGTCACAACGATTCAGGATCGCGAATACGTCCGCAAGGATAAAAATCGCCTATACCCTGAAGACAAGGGTCGCCTTGTGACTGTGTTTCTCAGCAATTATTTCCGCAAATACGTCGGTTATGAATTCACTGCCAACCTTGAAAATGAACTTGACGAAGTGTCCGCGGGTAACGCGGATTACAAGGAAGTTTTGGGACGTTTCTGGCGTGATTTTTCTGCTGCAATCGGGGAAACTACCGAACTTCGCATCACTGAAGTTCTTGAAAAAATCAACGAAGTTCTGGAACCACACCTGTTCCCACCAACTGAAGATGGATCTGATCCGCGCGCCTGTAAGAACTGCGGAGTCGGGCGTTTGTCTATGCGTACCGCCCGCTCTGGTGGTGCATTCATTGGCTGTTCCAACTATCCGGAATGCCGCTATACCCGTCCTTTTGGCCCCCCCGGTATGGAAAGCGAAAGTGCGATCCCACCAGAAGGCAAACTTTTGGGCCAGGATGAAGGTGACAACATCTGGGTACATAAAGGCCGCTTCGGCCCCTATGCCCAGCGTGGTGAAGTGACGGAAGAGAATAAAAAACCAAACCGTCAGTCTATCCCCAAGGAATGGCCTCCGGAAGACATCGACTTGGAAACCGGTGTTAAGCTTTTGTCTTTGCCACGTTTCATCGGCACACACCCGGAAGATGGCGTGAATGTCTGGTCAAATATTGGTCGTTATGGCCCGTATCTAAAACATGCTGACACCACATCAAATCGGGGTGGCACAAATGCCAATCTGGAAAGTCTGGATGAGGTCTTTACCGTTGGCATGAACCGCGCTGTTCAGTTGCTGGCTGAAAAGGTTGCATCCCGTGGCGGGCGTGGCGCTGCCGCGAAAATCCTGCGGGAACTGGGTGAGCACCCGGATGACGGCGGCCCGGTTCAGATCATGGAAGGCAAATACGGCCCCTACGTGAAATGGGAGAAGGTGAATGCGACACTTCCAAAGGAAACCAATCCCGAGCACCTGACGATCGAAGAAGCCATGGTGTTGATCGAAGAAAAAGCCGCAAAAAAGGGTACACGCAAGAAAGCTGCTCCGAAGAAAAAAGCTGCAGCCAAAAAGCCTGCGGCTAAAAAAACGCCTGCCAAAAAGACTGCTGCTAAAAAAACCACAGCAAAAAAGGCCCCGGCAAAGAAGGCCGCGAAAGCAACCCCTTCAAAGAACGATGATGTTCTTGAATAAGACGCTTTAAATGTGACTGAACAAATACCCTGTGCAGGTTGGCGCAGGGTATTTTCATTTAGAGGAAAACGCATTTCTGGCCTGATCATTGGGTTAATTATTGGGATCGTTTTCACAATTGGGACAATGTTCAAATCCCGCCCATTTTTGACCATCATCGCTGGTTTTTCACTTACGCTTGCAGGGTTTATCGCCACTTTCTACTTAGTGCCCGACTTTGCAGAAGAGATCCCCAGACCTTACAAGTACCGCAATCCGCCGCATTGATGGAGCATATCAAGTTCAGTTCAGTTGCCTCAGCAGTTGTAGGCTTGATGACCGAAAACATGGCATTGGTACCCCGGTCTGGTGATCGGCGTCGTGCTGCGCGCCTCGCCGCTAAGCAATAAATCTAAATCCTGACCTCCGCCTGTAAAATAATTGTGCGCGAAGACCTTGCTGCAGCGCAGCAAACAATTGACTTCCCTTCTTTCTCGGTCCAGAAATGCGGCCAGATATTCATTGAGGTCCGGCACGTCTGGCCTCATGCGTTGGGAGACACTCATGAAAAAAATCTATGGTTCCGCGACAGAAGCCCTTGAGGGCGTTCTGACCGACGGCATGTTCATTGCGTCTGGCGGATTTGGCCTGTGTGGCATTCCAGAATTGCTGCTGCAGGCGATTAAAGAAGACGGCGTGAAAGACCTGACCTTCGCGTCAAACAATGCTGGTGTGGATGACTTTGGCATCGGTATCTTGTTGCAAACCAAACAGGTCAAGAAGATGATTTCTTCTTACGTTGGCGAGAACGCTGAATTTATGCGTCAGTATCTGTCCGGTGAACTTGAACTGGAATTCAATCCCCAGGGTACGTTGGCAGAACGCATGCGTGCAGGCGGCGCCGGCATCCCGGGCTTTTACACCAAAACCGGTGTTGGCACAGTCATTGCCGATGGCAAAGAACACAAAGATTTCGACGGCGAAACCTACATTCTGGAACGTGGCATTGTTGCGGATCTGGCGATCGTGAAAGCCTGGAAAGCGGACGAGCAAGGAAATCTAATTTACCGCAAAACGGCACGGAACTTTAACCCCGCCGCTGCGACCTGCGGAAAGATCTGTATCGCAGAAGTCGAAGAGATCGTTCCAACCGGTTCCCTTGATCCTGATCTGATCCACACGCCTGGCATTTACGTGCACCGCGTCATCAAAGGCGACCACGAGAAGCGCATCGAACAGCGTACCGTATCCGCCGCTTAATGCCGTCAGGCACCTGAAGATTTACAGAAAGAGACAGAACATGTGGGATCGTAATCAAATGGCGGCGCGCGCCGCAAAGGAATTGCAGGACGGGTGGTATGTGAACCTGGGCATCGGCATCCCGACGCTTGTATCAAACTATATCCCTGAAGGCGTTGACGTGACGCTTCAGTCTGAGAATGGTATGCTGGGCATGGGCCCCTTCCCGACCGAAGATGGGATCGACGCGGATTTGATCAACGCAGGCAAGCAGACCATCACGGAACTTGACCGGACATCTTACTTTGGCTCAGAGCAAAGCTTTGCGATGATCCGTGGTGGTAAGATTGCCATGGCGATCCTGGGCGCGATGGAAGTTGCTGAAAACGGCGATCTGGCGAACTGGATGATTCCAGGCAAGCTGGTTAAAGGCATGGGCGGCGCGATGGATCTGGTCGCAGGTGTTGGCCGTGTTGTGGTGGTCATGGACCAGACCAACAAAAAAGGCGAAAGCAAACTTCTGAAAGAATGCACGCTGCCACTGACCGGCAAGGCTGTTGTTGACATGATCATCACCAACCTTGGGGTGTTCAATGTGGTTGAAGGCGGGCTGGAGCTTGTTGAACTGGCCGATGGCGTTACTGACGACGAAATTCGTGCGGCCACCGAGGCCACCATCGTTAACTAAAAGTAGCTAGGCAATCAGAATGGGCGACGCGGGAAACTGCGCGCCCATTTTCGGACCAGCACCTTATCGGTTGGTGTTCCCCACATTTAGACCCAACCGAAGTCTCCAACAGGTTGAAATGAAGTGGCATTTTGCGACGGTATTTTAGTGGATTTATTGTTGTTTTTTATATATTCTCAAATTGCCGATGAATGCTGTCCGAATTGCAAATCAACTTCTGACTGCAACATCTGCAAAGTGATGTAACAAGTGAACGGTTGTTTCCCAGTTGCTATTTCAGATCCTGTGACTCTTTTCGTGCCGGATTTCTGTCATACGCCGGATACCTTCAATTCGTTACATCGCCTAGGCCAGAAGGCCCGCCCTGTCTGACAGGGCATTCCTCGCCTGTCCGGACGTGCCCGCGACTGTTTCAGGCTAAGGCGAAGGTGGGTCTCTCTCTCCCACATCCACACCCACTTTCGCCTGACCTGTATCCTGAAAATCTCAGACACAATACCCATCTGCTTTCCGGTTTTCCGGTTTTCCGGTTTTCCGGTTTTCCGGTTTTCCGGTTTTCCGGTTTTCCGGTTTTCCGGTTTTCCGGTTTTCCGGTTTTCCGGTTTTCCGGTTTTCCGGTTTTCCGATGAAATTCTTCATATAATTGATGCGGTCAAGAGATAGCCCTTCGTTAGCATCTGATTTCCAGATGAGTGCACCACAGTTTAACCTCGCCCTTTTCAACATCCCAGGCTATGCAACGCAGATGACCCAGACTTCTTTTGAAATATTCCTCGCCATCGCCCCAGGGCTTGAACCTGCTTTACTGGCTGAAACACAGGCCGCTGGGTTTGAGGGCGCCAAAATCACCCCAGGCGGGGTCAGTATTATGGGCGATTGGCAGGATGTCTGGCGCGCAAATCTAACCCTGCGCACCGCCACCCGCGTGCTGGCCCGAATTGGCGAATTCCGTGCTTTTCATCTGGCACAACTGGACAAACGCGCGCGAAAATTCCCCTGGGGCGATGCTCTGCGCGCGGATCACCCTATTCGCGTTGAAGTTACAACAAACAAGAAATCAAAAATTTATCACGCAGGCGCCGCCAAGCAACGCGTGGAAACCGCGATCAAAGAAAGCCTTGGAGCAAGTATTTCAGCCGAAGCCGAAATCTGCCTAAAGCTGCGTATCGACGACAATAACTGCGTTTTCAGCGTCGATACCACTGGCGAAAGTCTACACAAACGGGGTCACAAAGTTGCAGTCAACAAAGCCCCCATGCGCGAAACCCTGGCCGCTGGTTTTCTACGGGATATGGGGTATGACGGCAGTCAGGCTGTGCTTGATCCTATGTGTGGCTCCGGCACTTTCATTCTGGAAGCAGCTGAGATCGCGGCAGGTCTGTTGCCAGGACGTACGCGCAGCTTTGCTTTTGAAAAACTGATGACTTTTGATCGGGGCGCGTTTGAACACCTGAAAGAGAACAGCCCGGTTTTGCCTGACGCCCGCTTCTTCGGGTCCGACCGAGATCAAGGCGCCGTGCAGATGTCGCAAAAGAATGCAGACCGCGCGGGGCTTGCGGATTGCACCCGGTTTGAAATGTGTGCGGTCAGTGATCTACAACGCCCGGACTGCACGCCTGGAATCGTCATTGTAAACCCGCCATATGGAACCCGTATCGGCAATAAAAAACTGCTGTTTGGCCTGTATGGCGCGCTTGGTAAAACCCTGTTGGAACGATTTTCTGGCTGGCGGGTGGGCATTGTCACCTCTGACACAGGCCTTGCACGGGCCACAGGCCTGAAATTCACCTCAGAAGGCAAACCCATCCCCAATGGCGGGTTGACAGTAAAGCTGTTTCAGACCGGCAAGCTTCCCTGAAACTCCAGCCCGGGTGTTGCCATCCACATTGTGCAACCGCACCGTTCTAACCCAGGCCGCCCTGCAGGTAGATTATCCGCCAGCAATACCTGTGCCGCAAGAACCGGCACAGCGGCCCAAAGCAGGACAATCAGCAGCGCCCGCCAGTTCAGATACGCCTTAACGAAACGTCTCATCTTACTTTAACCTTGATCAGACAGGCCTGCCTTTAGACGGGCATTTTCGGCTTCCAGCCGCGCAATGTGATCCTGCAACGGGCCCAGATGAGGTTGTAGTTCCTCAACTGTAAAGCGCTGGGGAATATGGGCCGGGCAATTCCAATCAAAGGCCTCAACCGTAATTTCAACGATCCGTTCAGCGTGACCACGGATATCGGGCAGCATCAGGCGTTCCAGAAGTTCGGGCATATCTGCAGGTGCAATGATTTTTGCATGACCCAGAATTTTCAGACGCGCCTTGTTCGGATAATCCATCATGAACAGCGCAACACGGTCTTCTTCTGTGATGTTTCCAGCCGAGATATACTGACGGTTGCCGCGCAGATCAGCCCAGGCAATGGTCCTGGGCCCTGTCACCTGAGCAAATCCCCGTGGCCCACCGCGAAACTGCACATATGGCCAACCGGATGATGAAATCGACGCCTGGTAGAACCCGTCTCGGGCTTCAATAAAAGCCTTTTCATCCGGGCCAATATCCCTACCACCTTGGCTGCGGTCAGGATTGCGCACCATGTTTGCATACCCTTCACGGGATCCCGCTACAGTCTGGAATTGTTTCACTGTTTCAGTGAATAGGATGTCTCCATAAGGGTATGCCATTGAATTTATTCCTTATAAACCAAGTTCGGATAGGGATGGGTGATCATCCGGGCGACGGCCCAGCGGCCAGTGAAACAGACGTTCCGCTGGTGTAATCTTTAGGTCATTCAGGCTGGCGTGACGCTCACGCATCCGGCCATCCGGGTCAAACTCCCAGTTTTCATTGCCATAAGACCGCCACCACTGACCGTCAGCGTCATGCCATTCATACGCATAACGCACTGCAATTCGGTTGGTGTCATGGGCCCAAAGTTCCTTGATCAGGCGATATTCCAGTTCTTTCTCCCACTTACCGGACAGCAGGTCTTCAATCTCGGCATGGCCCTGCACAAAGACGTTCCGGTTTCGCCAGCGGGAATCATCTGAATAGGCCTGTGTGACCTTACCCGCATCACGGGAGTTCCAACCGTCTTCGGCCAAACGCACCTTTTCAATAGCAGTTTCACGCGTGAAGGGCGGGAGTGGTGGTCGTGTCATGGGATACCCCTTTCAAAAGATAACCGATCAGTAAAGTTACGATATAAATGAACAGATCAGTAACGAAAGTCAATCCCCATTGCCCAGCTTCTTGTCAGGGCCTCAGAACTTCATTACTTTCCCACTGACCAAAGGAGCCCCCATGCGCCCAAGCAAGAAAGATGAACTCGTCCGCAAAGCACT